>JAIRLF010000171.1 GCA_031259655.1 Prevotellaceae bacterium | reverse complement strand
GAAGTTCGCCGGATTCTCCTGCTTTGCTTGCCGCTAATTTCCCCGAAACGAAACTCATTAAAGAAATAGATTCTCCATGGGAAGTGTCTTTTGAGTCGGATGCAGTACAACGAGGTCCTTCCGGAACTGTTGTTTTCGACAAACTGACAGACTGGTCGAAACACGGAAACGAACAAATCCGTTACTATTCCGGATTGGCTGTCTATAAAACTACGTTTGCTCTCGACAAAAAAAACGCAGGCAAAAAACTGTATCTCGACCTCGGAAGGGTCAGCGTGATGGCTAAGGTGAAGGTTAATGGCAAGTATGCCGGCGGCGTATGGACTGCGCCCTATCGCATTGATGTGACTTCGCTACTCAAAACGGGCGAAAACTCTATCGAAATCGAAGTAGTCAATACCTGGGTCAACCGTATTGTCGGCGATCTGCAACTGCCGCCGGAAAAAAGAATCGTGGAGACAACCAAAATAACGCAACCGGACAGACCACTGCAATCCTCAGGACTGCTGGGACCGGTCTTGTTAATTGAAAACATTAAAAACGAAAATTAAAGGGAATTTTGTCACACACCTTTCATTTTCAATTTGTAGAGACGCAAAGTTTTGCGTCTCTACAAAAAATTTTATGTCTCCACAAAAAATAATTCATAATTCTTACCTTTGTCAAACTCGGCGTAGTCTCTGGACTACATCAAGTTAATGTTTTATGAATCGGAGAAACTTGCTGTTGAGAAGGAATGAAACTGCCGTCAATGAAGATTTTTGCAAAAAAAATCACTCTTGCGTAGAAAATTTGATGTTTTTATGAAAAAAAAAATCAACTCACAACAATCTGATTGATACAATACAAACATTTCAGCATACAGTAATTTTTCTTTCAGTTGCGTTGCATAACAAAAAAACTATTATCTTTGAACAGGATTTTAATACGTGTAGTCTCATGGATGACAGTAAAACTGCAGTTTTGATGGTGTTCCACAGTGTGCCTCAAGCGAAGATAATAAAAGGGTTACTCGAAGCAAACGAGATAAAATGCTTCTTATCAACCGAAACCGCGGTGTTTGGGAATTTTTTTTCCAATGATAACAGTATAAAATTGTATGTCATGGAAAAAGACTATCCTGCGGCAAAAGAACTTTTGACAGGTTCGTGGCAGGAAGAAACAATTTGATTGGTCACAAAAAGGCATGCAGCCGAAAAAAGGTTTTAATTCAGCTGCATGTGAAAATTAACGTAAAGAAAGGATGGTTTTACAATGTATTCAGTGCATTACTTAAATCGTCTTTTATGTCGTCAATATTTTCGATTCCTAACGATATGCGCAGTTGATTAGGATATACGCCTGCTGAAACGAGCTCTTTCTCCGTCAATTGCGAGTGAGTGGTAGACGCTGAATGTATAATCAGCGTTTTCGCATCGCCAACATTCGCCAAATGGCTGATTAGTTCCAAATGGCTGATTAATCTTTGTGCCTGTTCCGAAGTCCCTTTAATCCTGAATGACAGCACGCCGCCGAAACCATTGCGCAAATATTTTTTCGCAAGTTCATGATGCGGGCTACTCTTTAATCCGGCATAATTGACGCTTTCGACTTTCGGATGCTTTTCAAGCCATTGAGCTAATTCCAAAGCATTATCGACGCTACGCTGCACTCTTAACGACAGTGTCTCAAGACCCTGCAATAACAAAAATGAATTGAACGGGCTGATGCAAGGACCTAAATCGCGCAATCCTTCGGCGCGTGTACGGATTGCGAAAGCGATGTTTCCGAACGGCGAATCGGCGCCACCAAAGACTTTCCAAAAGTTCAGACCATGATAACTTTCAGTAGGTTCGCTGAGCGCAGGATATTTACCGTTGTCCCAGTTGAAATTGCCACCATCGACAACAATTCCCCCGATACTTGTCCCGTGACCGCCAATCCATTTGGTAGCCGAATGAACTACGACGTTCACGCCCCATTCCAGCGGACGGAAAAGATATCCTCCGGCGCCGAAGGTGTTATCTGTCACTACAGCAATGTCGTGTTTACGTGCAAGAGCCACAACGGATTCAAAATCGGGAACGTTAAATTCGGGATTGCCGATTGTTTCGAGATAGATAGCTTTTGTACGCTCGTCTATCAACGAAGCAATGCTGTCGACATTGTCGCCATCGGCAAAACGGACTTCGACGCCAAGTCTCCGGAACGACACTTTGAATTGATTGTAAGTTCCTCCGTACAAATAAGAAGTGCTGACAATATTGTCGCCAACACCCGCGAGGTTGTTGATAGCGAGGAACTGAGCAGCTTGTCCCGACGAAGTGGCAACGGCAGCGCTTCCGCCTTCGAGAGCGGCAATCCGGTCTTCGAACACCGCCGTCGTGGAATTGGTCAAGCGGGTATAGATATTGCCGAATTTCCTGAGCGCAAAGCGGTCTGCTCCATCTTGTGCATCCTCAAAAACGTAGGACGAAGTTTGATAAATTGGCACTGCCCGCGAATTTGTTACCGGGTCAGGCGTCTGTCCTGCATGTACTTGCAGGGTTTCGAAATGATAATTTTTTTTACTCATAATTTTTAAATCATTTAATAATTCATAAATACCTTATATAATAAAAAAATCCGGCGCGCCTGCCGGATTTTCTCTTATTTTTTCACTCACATTATTACATCAGAGATACTTTCCGGCATGAACGGGATAACACATACAACACATATACATAGCCATAACTATGCCTCCATTGTATTTCCGGTTTACTGTATGTATTTCTATTTTCATCATTATAATGCATTTAATATTTCAAACGACAAAGGTAGTAATTATTTTTTTTATGCAACATTTTTTTTCGACATTTATAAAAAAAAACTACAACAATATTTTTTAATTTTTCAAAAAAACATTGTAACTATTTCATTTTTACTGTCAAATTCACGAGCGTAAATATGATTACGACATGAAAAAAAATTAAAAAACATCCGGTTTATCGCTTAAAAATCCATGCATCTTCGGGACAATAACTCAAATTTAGCATATTTCGGAGCGCTGTTTCCGCTTCCTGCAAGGATTCGAACGAGACCGCCGATATATGCGTCAAACCGCCGTAGTCGAACCTCACAGGATTGTATCCGTTCGACTTGAAGAGGTTGAACATGTTGTCGGCATTCGGCTTTTCTTCGAAAGCGCCTACAATAATATGGTAGGGTTTTGGAATCTGATTTTTAGCCTGTTCCTGTTCTCTTGCCATGATTTCGGCAAGTTTCATTTGCTCGGCTTTCCGAATACTGTCAAGATTTTCTTTTTCGACTATTTCTTCTTCCGAAACTTCTCTGTTCGATTTGCTTAATACGTTCGTGTTGAACCATTCACACCCCGTCAAACCTATTGCTAAAAACACGGCTATAGAAATCATTACCGTAACCGAAAACGCGATTATTATCTTTTTCATCTTTTCCCAATTTTTATATTATACCAACATAAACATAATTTTATTACAAAATTTAGGTCAAAGGTACGTCTTTTTAACGAATTTTGATTACTTTTGTTGCAAAATTTAGTATTTATAACGCATTTTTAACAAAAAAAAACTGATGGGATATTTATTACGTAAGTTATTAACACTTGTTTTCGCGCTGTTTTGCAATACAATAATCGCCGCCGGAGACACAATTTACAGTCGCGATGACGACAACGCGATAACTTTGATTTTTGCAGGCGATGTGATGCAACATTCGACGCAATTTAATGGCGCGCTACGCGCCGACGGGGTGTATGATTTCGAACCCTGTTTCAGGCGGATAAAAGATGAAATCGCGGCGGCAGATTTGGCTATTGCTAATCTCGAAGTCCCTTTAGCCGGCAAACCGTATTCGGGATATCCGGCGTTCAGCGGTCCCGATGAAATAGCTATGGATTTGAAAAAGACGGGTTTCGACGTTCTGGTTACTGCCAACAATCATTCATCCGACAAGGGCGGCAAAGGCATCGAACGAACGGTGAAGATGCTTGATTCTTTCGGCATTGCACATACGGGAATGTTTCGCTGCAAACAGGAACGCTCTGAAAGATATCCGCTTATCGTGAAGGTCAAAAATTTCGAAATTGCCATTCTAAATTATACGTACAGTATTAACGGTATGAGAACCGGCGCAATGCTGGTGAATATGATAGACAGCGCTCAAATAATCGAAGATATTGAGACTGCGCGACTTTCGTCGCCCGATATAATAATTGCATTCATGCATTGGGGCGACGAATATAAAAGGTATCCCAACGATGAACAGAAAAAATTGACCGAGATGTTTTTCCGCAATGGCGTAAATCTTGTGATTGGAGCGCATCCGCATGTGATTCAATCAATGGAAAAACGTTATTCCGCTAATGGAAGATGCGATAAATTAGTCGCGTATTCTTTGGGCAATTTTGTGTCGAATCAGCCGTTTTTGAATACCGACGGCGGAGCTTTGCTGAAAATTAACATGTTGAAAGATGATGCAGGCATCAGAATCACATGGGCAGGATATAATCTGATATGGGTCTATAAACCAAAAGAAAACGGAAAAACACGACATTATATCCTGCCGGTGGCTGATTACGAAAATGCTCCCGAAAAATTGAACGCTACTTTCCAAAAAGATATTGCCCGCTTTGCCAATAACGCACGCACTCTGCTGAATAAGGAAAATATCGGCGTCGGTGAATACCGGATTTTACCGCCGCGACGAAAAGTAGAACTCTTGCAACGAATCGAAATGAAACCGGTAGAAGTTGTGCCGTGAATTGAGGTGTACGACAAAATTTCCTTACTCGTGTTTTCGGGAAATATCACTGCCGAAAGAGAAGCTTATAAGAACCTTATAAACGCAAAATATGGACAGCATTTTTTTTAAAAAACATTCTCCGAAAAGCGAATGGAAAAATATTTCAAACGGTACGCCGTACCGGAGAAAGCCATGTTGCACTATCAAACCATTCTGTTCAATTCTAAAATTCTGTAAATTCTGATCCCCGTTGTGACTTAGGATTTTTTTCCGTTCCAAGTTCGTTTTTTTCCGTTTCATCGCTTTTTTGGTTTGCGAAATATTTATTAGTTGTAAATTTGCGGCGATTATTTGTAGTTATTATGTAGATGAAAACAAATTATAAAACCGCTCTTGTATTGTCAATAGCGATGAGTTTATTGGTCAATGCCATCTTTGTGATGTCGTTTTTTTATGAGCGCGAAATCCCCCGCGGAGCAATATTACAGCATGTTCCGAAATTTGAGTTTTCGCGGACTATTGCGAATATAATTTCGCAGTTTATATTTACATTTGCTTTGTTTGTGCTCGTTTTCAACATATTCAAAATCCGTTTATCGGAAAAGATAAGGTTGTTGATTGTTATTGTTACAACATTTGTCGTAGTCTATTTTCTAAGCATTTCGATATCGGAAATACAGTTAGATATTTTCAATTACGAAAATCGTCCGCGATTTCGAAAAGGTTACGTTAGAGGCGAATTATTTCGCAATTATATGATTGCATTAATAGTTATCATCTCGTCGCAATTGATATATATAACTCAAAAACAACAAAAAACTTCATTCGAGAACGAATCTTTACGCGCCGAATATATGCGAAGCCGTTACGAAGCGCTTAAAAATCAGGTTGACCCGCATTTTCTTTTCAATTCGTTAAACACGCTTAATTCGCTTATCAAAATCGACGCCGACAAAGCGCAGGAATATGTTCAACAACTGTCGTACGTCTTTAGATATACTTTGCAAAACGCCGAAATAATAAGCCTGAGCGAAGAGTTGAAATTTACCAAAGCCTATTGTCATTTGATGAAAATACGTTATGGCAACAATCTTGATTTCGAATATGTCATAGATGAAAAATTGTATGATTATCTGATAATTCCATTAAGTTTGCAGACTTTGGTCGAAAATGCAATAAAACATAATGTGGCGAGCAACAAGCAACCGTTGAAAGTTAAAATCGAGGGAGATGGCGAATCAATAAAAGTATCGAACCCCATTCAACTGAAAAAGGAAGTCGAAAGCGGCGAAAGGATTGGTCTTGCGAATCTTGCGGAACGATATAAATTGATGTGGAAAACAGAAATCATCACCGTCAAGACCGCTCACGTGTTTGAAGTCATTGTTCCACTAATGAAAATTGATTGAGAAAATGAAAACAGTAATTATAGAAGACGAAATCATGGCAGCCGAAACGCTGAAGTCGTTAATAGCCGAAATTCAGGAAGATATCGAAGTTTTAGCGATTTTGCAATCAATCGAAGAATCGGTCGAATGGTTCGAGATGCATCCTTCTCCCGATTTGGTTTTCATGGATATACATCTTGCCGACGGTTCGGCGTTTATGATTTTCGACAGTGTGGAAATCAAATGTCCGGTTATTTTTACAACCGCATACGACGAATATGCTCTGAAAGCGTTTGAAGTGAACAGTATCGACTACATTCTGAAACCAATAGGCAAAGCCGCTTTGGAAAAAGCTATATCGAAATACAGAAAACTCAACGGCAATATTTCTAAAAATCAAAACGTAATAGACAATTTGTTAGACACTCTGAGAAGATATAACAAATCGTACAAAAACTATTTTCTTGTCCACGAAAGAGATAAACTTATTCCCATTGCGCTCGACGACGTCTACTATATTTTTATCGACACAAAGATTGTGAAGATTGTAACTTCCGACAACAAAGGGCGATATATCGACAAAACTCTCGACGAAATAATGAACGAATTAGACCCCGAAAAATTCTTCCGTGCAAACCGGCAATATATTATTTCGCGTTCGTCGATTAAAGATATGTCGCTGTGGTTTGGCAATAAATTATCGGTAAATCTGAAAATTCCGGTAAACAAAAAAATAATAATAAGCAAAGCCCGCGTGAAAGAATTTAAACAATGGTTCGCCGGAGGAAATTGACAGTTGACAAGTAATGTTCGTAACTCTCAATGTTGAACTCGGTGGAGAATATCACATTCAAAAACCATTATAGAAACATTTACTTCAAGTGTTTTTTGTTTTGCTAATTTCGCGGGTTGCAGCAGGCGGCGGCTTTGCTCTATCTGTGCTCATTACATTTGCAATGCTCCCGGAATGCGATAATCTGCGACCATTACATTTGCAAATACACACATTTGAAATGCACCTTATCTATCAGTTATCATTGATTAGCCAGCGGAGACGGTTTATCTACGCAAAGAGTGTTGTAGCACGAATGTAACGTCTCTTTTGTAGAAAAATTTCAGGCGCTTTGCAAAAAAACATCAAACTTTTTATTCTTACTAAACGATTGTATTTAAAGCCGTAGTGTCGGCATGAACAAAAAAACTAATCGCTGTTGAACAAATTTTTGCATGTTTTGTTTTGCC
>JAIRLF010000154.1 GCA_031259655.1 Prevotellaceae bacterium | reverse complement strand
GAGACCGACCCTGCGCTTTTTTTAGACGACGACGGACGTCTGTACTATTACGGAGGATGCAGTAACAGAAATCCGATTTTAGGAGCCGAAATCGACCGTAAGACTTTGGATGTCATCGGCGAACCGGTGAAATTAATCGGTGATAACCACGACAGGCTCGGCTGGGAAGTGCGTGGCGATTACAACAGTATCTACGATGACTTGCCATGGATAGAAGGCGCATGGATGAACAAACGCAACGGCAAGTATTATCTCCAGTATGCTTCGCCGGGCACCGAATTTAACAGTTATAACGACGCGGTATATGTTTCCGACAAGCCTCTCGGTCCTTTCACTGTTGCCAATCATAACCCGTTTGCATACAAGCCCGCAGGTTTTGCTACCGGAGCGGGACATGGAAGTACTTTTACGGATATCTATGGAAACTGTTGGCATTTTGGTACGGTAACTATTTCGATTCGCGAAGGTTTCGAGAGACGGTTGGCTTTGTTTCCAACATTTTTCGACAGCGACGGGGAAATGTATGCATATACCGGATTCGGCGATTATCCGATGATTGTGCCGAATAAGAAAATCTCCACTCCCGAAGAACTTTTTCCATCATGGATGTTGTTATCGTACAATAAGAAAGTCGATGTGTCGTCGACTTTTGAAGGCTTTAATGCACAGAACGCGGTGGACGAAAATCTGCGTACTTGGTGGAGCGCTTCCTCAGGCGACAAAGGCGAGTATTTCGCTGTCGATTTGGGAGCTCTGTCGGATATTTACGCAATACAAGTCAACTTTGCCGATCAGGACGCCAAACTGCGCGGACGAAACGAAGATATTTACTATCAGTATATAATCGAACATTCCGTTGACGGTAAGAAATGGAAAACATTAGTCGATAAATCCGAGAACAGGGAAGATGTCCCCCACGATTATATCCAATTGCAACAGCCGGTTAAATCACGACATATACGTATTGTTAACGTCAGGGTTCCTTCCGGGAAATTTTCGCTATCGGGTTTGCGTGTTTTCGGAAAAGGTAATAAAGAAGCGCCTAAAGCAGTTTCGTCCATTACACTCGAACGGATGAACGACCGCAGAGGCGTGAAACTGAAATGGGAAGCAGTCGAAGACGCTACAGGATACAATGTACGCTTCGGCATTCACAAGGACAAACTGTATCACAACTATTTGGTCTACGGAAAAAATAATGTGACAATCAATGCCCTTAACTCCGAGAAAACGTACTTCTATACCGTCGATTCGTTTAACGAAAACGGAGTCTCGCGCTCCGCGCTAAGAGTTAAAAACTAAAAACTAAAAACTAAAAGTGGCTTACGCTCCTTCGGAGTTAAGAATTAAAAACTAAAAACTAAAAGTGGCTTACGCATGATGGTATGCGCAGCCACTTTTAGTTTTTAGTTTTTAGTTTTTAACTCCGAAGGAGCAGGTTGCATCCTCTTACGTCGCTTTCGTCGAAGCGTCCTGTGACTTCGAAGCTTTCGTCGTCATGTTTAAGTCCTAAGTCCTGTGTTTCGATAAACGAGCAGGAGTATATATTTGCAAGGTCGATGATATTTACTCCGCCGACTGTTTCGACCGGAGCTTTGCGGAAGGGGTCTTTCGGGTCGCGGATAACGATTTGCATCCAGGGTGGCGTGCGATATATTCCTTTGCCTTTGGAGTACGCTTGCGACAGCAGTTCGGTCATACCGTATTCCGAATAGACCCTGTCTACGCCGAATCCCAAACAGATGAGGCTATGCAGTTCCTCTCTTGTGATTTCTTCGCGACGACCTTTCATCCCTCCGGTTTCCATAACCATCAGTTCGGGAAAGTCGACAGCGAATTTCTCCAAGAAGTCCAACAAAGCAAAACTTACGCCGATGAGCAATGTCGGTTGTCTGTTTTTCTTCAATACCAGCAAAGTGTTGTACAGTTCACTGTGATTGTTCAGGAAAAAACCCGACAGCGGATTCCCCGAATCTTCGATTAAGCCCTGCGCCATAGTTATCAGCGACGAGCCTTGCCGTTCGAGATACGACGGCAACAGAGCCAGAACTGCATATCCGGAAATATCGCCGAAAAAATAGCGAAACCCGAGTGTATAACTCCGTTTATAGACGCTTGCATCGGCGACAAAATGCCGGCTGGATTCCATGCCGCCTGTTCCGCTGCTTGTGAATACAGCCTCCGGTTCGCGGTTCGATGCATAGACCTTTTTCGTCTTAAAGAAACGAACCGGCAAAAATGGAATCTGTTCAACAGACGAAACTTCGACGCCCAGAAGTTCGACATATTGTCGGTAGACAGGGCAATTGGCAAACTGGAACTTAAAACAGTCAAGAATAAGCCTGTCGTCAATTCGGAGGATGTTTGGATTTATAATGTTTTCTATCAACATGGCGTCTATAATGTTTTGAATGTCGAAATATGTATCGTAACTCCAACCGCTACACATCCTAACAGGATTTTGAGCCACAGCGCACCGGCAAAAAAGACAATCGATACTGCTATTGTCGTCCATAAAAGAGTCAGGACATAGATTTTGATTGATTTACGTATGCCTTTGTTTTGTTGGTAGTCGGTTATATATTTACCAACTAAACGATTGCGGAGCATCTTCTTTAGCAATCGTTTCGAACTTTTGGCGTAGCACGTCGTCGCCAACAGCAGGAAAGGCGTAGTCGGCAACAGGGGAAGAAATACCCCGAGGATACCAAGTGCAAGAAAGATGCTCCCGAATGTAATCAAAAGCGCTTTTTTCAGTTTGGACATCTATAATCTAATTGCCTACTACGATTTTTATTATTTCTCTATCTCCGTCCGGAGCGACAACGTTCAGCAAATAGATGCCCGGCGCCCAATCTGCAACGCTGATTGTCTTGAATATGTCGGGTAAGGGCATTTTTTGCTTTATGGTCGAACCTGTGAGACTGATAACGTCCAAATATCCGCCTGTGAAATTCTTGGGCAGTTGCAGCGTCAGGTTTTCGCCTGTCGACACCGGGTTCGGATAAGCTATTAACCTGCTGCTTCTAACTTCCGGGCTTCCGCAGACCTGATGCCATCTGTTTGCAATACTGATTTCGACGCTGTACTCGCCTGTTGTTTGGATGTGCCACTCTTCCGAAACTGTCGCGTTCGCGATGTACCAGCGCACACCGTCGATGTTGCGATATCCTCCGTTGTTTGCAGGATTTCTGTTTACGGCAACCACATCGTCCCATCTCTTGAACAGGATATTGTTCGCCTCAAGCACGTTTGCTACCGACAGTTTGTACTCGTTTGAGGTCGTTCCGTCGACAGAAGAGATACTGATATTGATTTCGGTTACTTCTTTTTCTTTGGACAGGGGAATATTTTTCCCGCTACTGTATTCGACCCCGTCGGCAGTAGCAGTCAAAGTCGTCGAAGCTGCGACAGGCAATCCGACACTTACAGTTATCGACGTTTCGTCGCATGTCGCCTGATAATCTAATTGACTGTCGACAATAGATATTGAGATTCCATTAACCGAAAGATTCGACAGTTCGACTGTAGCTGTGGCATCGGAAGTGAGGTATCCCTGCGTCTCGTCTGTCGATACCGTCACTGTGATAGCCGAGGCAATGTCTGCCGGCATAAGCGTATATGCAGAGCCCGTTGCGCCGGATATATCGGTTCCGTTGCGTTTCCATTGATACGAAATCGTTCCGAGGTTGGCAATTTTCGGCTCGGACTCGAGCGTAGATACTTCTGCCGTCAATGTTTCGCCGACTTTAGCCGTTCCCGAAATCGTTACAGCGCCGCTTAAAGCAGCCTTATCGGTGGTAAACGTTTTGCTGGGCTTGCTTAGAACGGTACTTCCTTTATATCTTGCATAGAAAGTGTATCCGGTGTTTGGCGCAAGACCGTCGAAAATGGGGGAATCTTGCCAGTTTACACCGTCTTTACTGTATTCTACATCTCCATCCAGAGCGTTCAGTGTGATGCTTGCGGCGGTTTTGCCGGCAAGCGTGGGAGCGTCGGGAGCATACTGCGGAGTTTCATTCACTGTCACTATCATGCTGCTGCCAAGCAGTTCGGAAGGCGTAGCGGTCGAAGTATTGTTCGGGTCATACTTGACGGATAAAGAATAGTTTCCCGGCGACAGAGTGATTTTCCCCGACAGGTCGAAAGTTTCGGTATATCCTGCCGCGACTTTGACTTTCTTAGTCGCAATCGTTTGCGAGCCCAGTTGCAGACTTATGTTGGAATTGTAGTCAACCGTTCCGGCATTGTATATTTCGACTTTGAAATCCCCCGACACATCTTGATACAGCTCGCCTGTGCTCTGTAAAGATTCTAACCATAAATTCGGCTTTTTTGAATTGTCGGAGGACAAAGTGACTTTGCCGTCGCTTTGAACGGTTACAGTAATATACGGTTTTCCATTATCGCTGGAGATGATGGTTGGATTTCCATATTGGGAAGCGCTGAACATAGGGTACAGTTTATATGTTCCTGCACTTAGCCCGGACGGAAGATTATACTGCTCCAAAGGGATATACGAGTACCTGTAGTTCGGTGGAAGATCCAAATCAACATTCTCGGTATACCGGCTGTAATATTCATTGCCCTGCGTATTAATCAGTATGCCCAAATACAAATTATTAATGGTAGCAGAACCGATATTACCTAATTCCTCCATTGTAATATCAAACGTCTCGCTTAAGCTGTTTAACAAGGTCTTGTTTGCATAAAATTTCGACAGATACAGTTGTACAATTGCTTCCCCGCCTTT
>JAIRLF010000102.1 GCA_031259655.1 Prevotellaceae bacterium | reverse complement strand
TGGTCAATAGAGCCCGGAATCATAGCGCCGAAACGTCCCGTACCTATTGGCAGGCTTTCCCAATATTTGGTTGCCGGCACATCGTAATGCCAATTCATTCGTACCTGATTGACTGTAACGGCGTTTTCCTGCGTACAGGAATAAAAAACTGCGCTAACACACAGAGCTAATACGTTAAATAAAATCTTTTTATTGTTCTTCATATTTATTATTATTACATTTTCACTTATTTATGTCTATCATCCTGTTAATCATTCAACGATTCTCAATTTTCAATCCGACTAAGTCCACTACGCAAAAGCAGAGCTTCGATTGACGGTTCCCGTTTGCGGAATTGCACATACAGTTCCATTGGGTCTTGTGTACCGCCTTTGGTAAGTATGTTGTTTTTAAACGATTCGGCTGTAACCTTGTCGAAAATTCCATTTTGTTTAAATACCGAAAACGCATCGGCATCCAACACTTCCGACCATTTGTAACTGTAATATCCTGCGGCATATCCGCCCGAAAAGATATGCGCAAACGACGAACTTATCAAGTCTCCATCTACTTCGGGAAGGATTTTTGTCTCTTTTGTCGCTTCTTTTTCGAAATCAAAAATATCCTGTTCGAGCGGCATTTTCCTTGTATGATAAGCCATATCCAAACGACCGAAATTCAATTGACGCATAGTTGCATATCCTTCCATGAAGTTGCGGCTTTCGACAATACGGGCGACAAGTTCCGCCGGAATCTTTTCGCCTGTCTGATAGTGTTGTGCAAATATATCGAGGAAATCTTTTTCCACGCAGAAGTTTTCCATAATTTGCGATGGAAGTTCCACGAAATCACGGTAAACGTTTGTCCCTGCAAGGCTTTCGTAAGTCGTTTCCGAAAGCATCCCGTGCAAACCGTGTCCAAATTCGTGTAAAAATGTTTCGACCTCGTAAAATGTCAGTAACGAGGGTTTCGATTCCGTAGGTTTCGTAAAATTGCATACCAGCGAAACAATCGGACGTTGCTCTTTGCCGCCGGCGTTCGACTGTTCGCGGAAATTTGTCATCCATGCTCCGCCGCGTTTTCCTTCCCGAGGGAAGAAATCAACATACAACAGCGCCAAAAACTCGCCCTCGCTGTCGGTCACTTTATACGCCTTGACGTCGGGATGATACAGCGGCGCATCGGTTTGCAGTTCATAATTAAGTCCGTATAAAATATTCGACAACTTGAAGGCTCCTTCTACCACGTTCTCCAATTTAAAATAAGGACGCGTCATTTCGTCGTCGAGATTATATCTCGACGCTTTCAATTTTTCGGAATAATAACTTAAATCCCAAGGCATAATCTTAAAATTTGCGCCCTGCGATTCGGCGAACTTCTGTAAAGCGTCCAATTCTTTTTCGGCTACAGGCTTTGCTGCAATAATCAAACTGTTAAGAAGATTATCCACCGACTTGATGTTTTTTGCCATTGACTTTTCCAGCGAAAATTCGGCATACGATTGATAGCCCAGCAAGTTTGCCATTTTCAGCCGCAAATTACTTATCTGCTTGATAATATCAAGATTCGACTTGTCGCCCGACGTCGCTTTCGAGTTGTATGCGCGGTATATTTTTTCTCTTAACTCCCTGTTATCAGCATATTTAAGGAAAGGAATGTAACTCGGTTGATGTAGCGTAAACAGCCAACCTTCGAGGTCTTTACTCTTTGCTTCTTCGCGAGCCGCTTCGGTTATTCCTTCGGGAAGCCCCTTAATATCCTTTGCATCAGTGATATGTAATGTGTAAGCATTTGTTGCGGCAAGCGCGTTTTGTCCGAAAGTCAATGTCTGTAAAGCAAGCTGTTCGGATATTTCGCGGAATTGCTCTTTGTCCGGTTCGGAGAGATTTGCCCCGCTTCGGACGAAATTGGAGTATGTGTTTTCCAACAGCATTTTTTGTTCTCCCGTCAATTGCGATTGTTTCGAAACATTTTCTTTGACCGCTTTGATTTTGGCGAACAATTTTTCGTTGAGATATAAATCGTTTCCGAATTTTGTCAATAATGGAGCAACTTCTTGTGCAATAGCCTGTAAAGTGTCGTTTGTTTCGGCTTCTTCGAGATTAAAGAATACGCTTGAGATGCGATTCAACTGCTTGCCTGCGAGTTCAAGAGCGACAACAGTGTTCTCGAATGTCGGCGTTTCGCTGTTTTCGACGATAGCGTTGATTTCCGATTCGGCATTTTCGATAGCCGTCTTAAATGCCGGCAAATAATGCTCGTTCTTAATCTGTTCGAAGGGAGGAGCTTGGAAAGGCGTGCCCCAATCCGCCAATAATGGGTTAGTCTCTTTAACGTTACACGAAATCATGCTTATTGTAATTATAATTGATAATGAAATTTTCCGTATTTTGATGAAAAACAATGTCTTTAATGTATTCATTCGTCCGAATTTTTTGTGCAAAATTAGATATTTTCCGCATACCTGCAAAAATAATTGAAAATTTAACGCCTAATGTCTCAAATTGGATAAAAAAATGGCAAGAAATATTAACCCAACTTGACAAAAGCCGTCACGAAAATTGCTGAAAATGGGACTGTAAATTCGGTCGCCCGAACTGCAAACACCTTTGGCAATTACTGTTGCAAAGTTAAAAATGTCGAATGCTGTGTATTGTTTCACAAAAAGGGGGGTGTCCTTTTTTGGACGCAATCCCCCCTCTGTTTGTAAAATCACTTAACCTTTTTACTTAACCTTATCACTTAAATCAGAGCCCGGTTTAAATTTTACAACTTTTTTTGCCGGTACTTTGAGACTTGCGCCTGTGATAGGATTACGCCCTATTCTTGGTCCTCTTTCGACTACCGAAAAAGTTCCAAAACCAAATAACGCCACTTTATCTCCTTTTTCAAGAGATTTAGAAGTAACACTCAAAAACGCGTTTAAAAATTTTCTCGCGTCTACTTTCGAAAACGATGCTTGCGTTGCAATTGCATCAATCAGTTCTTCTTTATTCATGCTAAAAAAAATTAATTAATAGTTAAAAATATATTATATATCGAACATCAATAATATCCTGCAAAAAGAACCTTTAAATCGACATTTTTCGCAAACAAATATATTAATATTGCAATATATCCGAGCGTAAAATTATATAAAAAATCATATCACCAAACATTTTTTCGACTGACTAATTAATTACAGTTGACAGATTGCGATTTGTCGCTATTATCAATAAAACGCAATGAACTATATGATTATATAATATTGTCACGTATTTTATCGAAATATAGATGTTTAAAAACATACATTTTTGTGTTTTTAAACATGTATATAAATTTGTTTTTTATGAGAATTTAACAGTCGAAAACAATGAAATTGGCACGGATACTCTGATTTTCTAATGAAATTTGCCCAAAAAAAGACATTCAAAAACTCATTTTTGAATGTCTTAAATTTCAAATTTTGGTGTGATATTTTTGATTATGAAAATACATGTTACCTTTGTGTCGTTTTTAAAAGATGACATTATATGAATGATATCAAACAATGGGCGATTAAAACAATTGATACAGAAGCGAAAGCAATTGACAGACTGATTTCGTTTGTCGATAACGATTTTGAACGTACAGTTGAAGCTATTTTCAGAAGCAAAGGACGATTGATTGCTACAGGAGTGGGCAAAAGCGCAATTATTGCGCAAAAAATAGTCGCTACCTTAAATTCTACGGGAACTCATGCAATTTTTATGCACGCTGCCGACGCTATTCATGGCGATTTGGGTATCATTACTCCCGACGACCTTATACTTTGCCTGTCGAAAAGTGGAAATACGCCTGAAATAAAAGTACTTGTACCTCTAATCAGAAGCATGGGCAACAAAATTATCTCCCTGGTATCAACTCCGAAATCATATCTTGAAGAACAGGCTGATTATAAGTTAAAAGCATACGTAGATGCGGAGGCTTGTCCCAACAATTTAGCGCCTACATCAAGCACGACGGCGCACCTTGTCCTCGGAGATGCTTTAGCTATTTGTCTCTTGAAACTCAGAGGTTTTTCTTCGGAAGATTTCGCAAGAGTTCATCCCGGCGGTTCTTTAGGTAAAAAATTATATCTCCGAGTTGCCGACGTCATCGGCAAAGAAAAACCTGTTGTCGGTAAAGACACAAACTTAGA
>JAIRLF010000097.1 GCA_031259655.1 Prevotellaceae bacterium | reverse complement strand
GCGAATTTGTCAAATGGATTTATGCCCGGCTTCAAGGAAATTATCCGCAGGCGGCGCAGGAAAACAATATACAGGGGACAGTTCGCGTATCTTTTACCGTTAATGTGGACGGCTCTCTTTCCGATATCCGATCGTTAAGAAAAATCGATCCGATACTTGAGGATTGCGTTATCGAACTCGTGAAAAAGTCGCCTAAATGGACGCCCGGACGGCAACAAAACAAACCGGTCAGGGTAACATATCAAGTACCTGTAGTTTTTAAGTTACAATAATAGAAGATAAAGAGATGAATGTAGTTTTGTAGCGCTACCATTTCATGGTAAAATGTTTTTAATGATTAATTAATTGAAGTCTCCGGAAATAATTCTTCCGGGGACTTTTTTATAACGAAAGCTCATAGACGAGACAGTAATAATCAGTTAATTTCCCTCATTTTCCATCTTAAAAATCACAACAACAAGATTGTCGTCGTACTTTAAATTATCGAGTTTGGGTACCGCAGTCGAGTTTAAATAGTCGTCCGGTTGGAATCCGGCAATGAATTTATTGTTTTCAACTCCGATTATATCAGATGCAGCCACTGATTTTCCATTACATTCAATCAGATATTGTTTTTTACTTGCTTTGTTGTAATACCAATTGTAACGTTTGTCCTGTTTTTCAAAGTTGAGAAACAACCATTTCTGTGTATCAAAAAAATTTAAAAATCCGATTTTGTTATGATTTGCTATATATTTCCACAAAGCAAAAGCATTACCATTTGAATTGGCAACAACCTTATTAGATGTTTCCATATCCAACCAGTAAGCGCCAAAATCCAGTTGATAAGCACCCGATACATTAGCCGATTTGTCGATTTTATAAATAATGTTATTCATTGTAGGCAAATATAATGCATAATCTTTGAATATTTGAAATTTATTCCTGCCATAGCTTATCCCTTCGGCAATGACCGGAATAGTATCCTTTACAATTTTCCCCTCTCTGTCGACGATTGATAAAACATTACCTTCCGCAGTAGCCTGAGACTGATTGTCAAACAAATAAAAGCCATTAAAACAGGCGAAAATGTGATGAATAATATCGTCCACAGGATGAGGCATTATAAATTGTCCGTTATAATCAAATTCCATTATCCGTTTTTTTCCTATATCCATAATCATCAGAGAGGCGTCATCGGCATAAAATTGGTTGATATAAGTCAATTCATTTGGACCATCTCCTAACGGGCTGATTATATTTTTCACCTTGCCCTGTTTCGAAAAACCGATTATTTTATGCCTGTCTCCAACAATGTATTGGGAAGAGGTTACATGGAAAGTATAATTTCTATCAATTAGAGCATCATTTGTCGTTTCCAGCGGAATGACATTTTCTATAACACAAGCAATATCGTTCATTGCAGAAAAATCGACAAAGATTATCTCTGTTCTTTGCGACTGAAGAGAACAACCTGTTATAAACAGGGTAAAAATTAAAATACAAGCGTTTTTCCTTTTCATTGACTTTTATGTTAATTAATTAATAATATCTTTTATGAAATTTTATGCAAAATTACACCTTTTTAATTTCATGTACAAAAAATATTTACCTGTCGAAACTTCATTATTCAGATGACCATCCGAGCACACAAGCGAGCATGCTCCATTACGGTCTGATTTATCCGTGCACACATCCGAGCATGCTCCATTACGGTCTGATTTATCCGTGATAGTGTCTTGTCAACGCTTAATCTCCATAGAAATTTTGGCACGATTTTTGCAGTAAAAAACACTATTTATTAATAAAGTTTAAAACAATTTAATTAAATGTGATATGAAAAATTTCTTAAAAATGTTGCTCGCATCCATACTTGGAATACTGATAGTAAACATTTTAGTTTTCATTATTTTGTTGTCGGCAATAGCGGTAATAGGTTCGGACGAACCGGTGATAGTAAAAAACAATTCGATACTGAAAATTGCTTTAAATAAGCCGCTTGAAGACCGTGCCGGCGTTCCGGAGATTGACATTATCAACCTTGATGTCAATACCAATCTCGGGCTCAACAATATCCTTAACGGGATTGAACGGGCAGAATCAGACCACCGTATAAAAGGTATATATCTGGAACTGTCGAACGTTCAGGCGGGTATTGCTTCGGTCGAAGAAATCCGCGATGCGTTGCTGAATTTCAAAGAATCGGGTAAATTTATCCTGGCTTATGCCGAAAATTATTCGCAGAAAGCGTATTATCTGGCAACCGTCGCCGACAAAATATATCTGAACCCGTTTGGAGGCGGCATTAATTTCACCGGAATCAGCTCGAAAATAACTTTCTTCAAAGGATTTTTGGATAAATTGGGTGTTGATATGCAAATTATCAGGCACGGAAAGTTTAAATCGGCTGTCGAACCTTTCATCCTCAACAAGATGAGCGACGAAAACCGTGAACAGGTGAAATCATACACAGGTTCGATATGGAATTATATTTTACAGACTATCAGCGCCTCGAGAGATATTGAGATAGAAGAGCTGAATCGTATCGCCGATAATTTGGAACTCGTTACAGCCGAAGACGCCCTCGACAAAAAATTCGTCGATAAACTGTTCTACGAGGACGAACTGATTGCGGAATTGACAAAATATTCGGGAGTAACAAGCTTGAACACCATCGATATAACTAAATATAACACAACTTCTATGCTGTTTTCGGGGGGCAAAGACAAAATAGCTGTAATATACGCCTCGGGCGAAATTATGTCGGGCGAAGGCGACACCGAAATCATGTCGAAAAACCTCATTGGGGCAATTAGTAAAGCGCGAAAAGACTCAACGGTCAAAGCGGTTGTATTCAGGGTCAATTCGCCGGGAGGCGCTTCCGATGCTTCGGAATTTATTGCCCGCGAACTCGAAATAACGAAAGCGAAAAAACCTGTTGTCATATCAATGGGCGACCTTGCTGCTTCGGGAGGTTATTGGATATCAACTCCTGCGGATAAAATATTTGCGCATCACACAACCCTGACCGGCTCAATCGGAGTCTTCGGACTGATTCCTAACATCGAAAAAACCATGAAAGAAAAACTCGGAATAACTTTCGATGTTGTAAGGACTAATGAATACTCTGATTTCCCATCCATTACACGACCACTGAAACAGGTCGAAAAAGATTATCTCCAAAAAATGGTTGAGATTGTATATTCGAAATTTACGGATAAAGTTGCTAAATCCAGAAATTTATCCCTCGAAAGAGTGGACAGCATCGGGCAAGGAAGAGTATGGAGCGGAGCGAACGCTTTCGATATCGGCTTGATTGACTATTTCGGAGGACTGAAAGACGCGATTCGGGAAGCTGCCAAATTGGCGGATATTTCGGATTATTCGATATTGGAACTGCCAAAAGAGCTTAGCACATTCGAAATGCTGATGAAAACTTTCGAAACAAAAGTGTCGAAATCTTCCGGCAACGAGTTTCGACGCTCATTAGAACACTATCAATATCTGATTAACAGTATTAAAAACTTCGGCATTGTAGCAAAACTACCATACGAAATAGAAATAGAATAATTTACGCAAGAGTGAAAAAATCGATAGCTGTTTTTTGTTGGGCGGTGAAATATATTCGCAGTAAAATCTGCGTCCGGATGACGTTTTTCATTCTCCTGCTGTTTGTATTGCTTGTGAGAGAATATATTGCAGCCGGCGCTTCGGAAAAAGTAAATGATATAGCTTTTCTATTGTTGAAAAGTTCGATGTTTGTGTTCGGCATAATTGTCTTGTTTTCAATCATAACAATACTTATACCGTATCTGATGTATCGCAGTGCGAAATCAATTCCCGAAATAAAATTCACATACACAGACCTTAATAAGATTGTTTGTGTGGTTGTATGCAACAAATTGCTGTTTCCTTTTGCGGGAATACTCAAAGCCGGATTGACTTTTGACAAACAATATGAAGTCTTAATTGTGCTGAAAAAACTGAAACACAGACAGGCTTATGGTAAAAAAGAATTAACCTTGCCGAATATCAAAAGTTATGATTTAGATAAGGTTACTTTGTTTTTCCAAGATATTTTCAGACTGTTTTCCTTTAAAATAGAGTTCAAAAATAAGGTTTTGGTGACTGTTCTTCCGGTTTCCGACAATGAGATTGAACTCTCGAATGTGTTGTCATACACAATGAACAAAGACGAAATCAGAACCGATACAATACATCATAAAGAGGGAGAACTGCTGCAATTCAAGCATTTCGAATCATCGGACGACATACGAAGAATTGTATGGCCCTTTTATGCAAAAACCAAAGAGTTGATTGTTCGTACAATAGAAATGCAAAGTATGTACGCATCTCGGATAGACTTATATGCTTCGTTTTGTAACAATTACCGGAACATGCTCGCGAAAACAGTTTCGAACGATTTCTTAAATAATTACAAAATAAACATTTGGGAACTTTACAAATCACTGAAAAAAGATAACGAAGTGCGTTTTATCCCTGACCAAAAATCGAAAATTGCTGTCGAATATCGGCATGAAGTATCTGCCCAAATATCAGGAATGGATTGGCATGCAAACAAAATCGAAGATTATCTTGGCAACGAAAAGGTTTCGGTCGTATGCATTTCTTCGTTACTCTCATTGCAGAATGTCGAAAAATGCCTCGACAAACTTGACGCAAATACAATTGTCGTTTTCTCAAGTTTGAGGTCGTCTGTGGAAAAAATCGGCGTAAAAGACATTGTAAGAGAGATATTCACTATTCCCGAAAAAAAGATAATCAACTGGAGATGGCTGTTTTCTCCTAACAGAAGAAAAATCTTAAATAACGATAACGCTATCCGAAATATCTTAATAGCAAGAAAATTGAAGTTTATAGAATGCTGAGGAGGGAATGAGAGTTAAGAACTAAGGACTAAGAGTTAAGAGTGGCTGACGCCGGATGTAACTTTCTGAGAGCATATATAGTATTTGTCCGAAAACTCACAATATTCAAATCTATAGCAATCTATTGTTTGCAAAAAGCGTCCTTATAAAAGGGCTGAATTTTTAAATCGACGTAGTCAAAGCCCTAAATCAAATAGCGCAGGGCAACGCTTTTAGAGTTAAGAACTAAAAGTTAAGAGTTAAGAGTTTGGCGATGCCGGCTGGAAATCTCAGCGCGCGTAAGCAACAATCTAAAATCGTAAATCCAAACGGCAAGCCCTGAAAGGGCGTAATCAATTATTAATCGACAGATTGCGCCCTTTCAGGGCTTACGGGAGGCGGGGGTGATTCGTTTCACAGGGCGTTGCCCTGTGCTAAT
>JAIRLF010000037.1 GCA_031259655.1 Prevotellaceae bacterium | reverse complement strand
CCTTCTTTTTTTGCGACACTTGCAAAAAAAGTGTAACGAGTGCGGGCTTGCGATTCTCCCGCGAATGCTTTCAACAGATTTTGTTCTGTTTGTGTTCCTTTAATACTTTTTCCCATGTTAATACTATTAAAAAATTCATATTTAATTTTGCATTTGTTCTTTTTGGGGTTTGTCGGTCATTGTAAAAACCAGACGTCCTCCATTCATTATATCTTTGTGCGATATGCTTTTGCCGGTATATATCCGTCCGTTGAGTTCGACCGACTGCACATATTTGTTTTCTTTCGAAAGGTTCGGCGCTTCCATAACAAAGATTTTCCCTTCCGGCAGTTCCAATTCGACTTTTGGAATCTGAGGCGCGCCCAAAATATATTCCCCGCTGACCGGATTGACGGGATAGAATCCCATTGCCGAAAAAATGTACCATGCCGACATTTGTCCGCAATCGTCGTTGCCGCACAGACCGTCGGGTTTGGCAAGATAGAACCGGTCGAATATTTCGCGGAGCAGTTCCTGTGTTTTCCATGGCTTTCCTGCCAAAGCGTAGAAATACGAGACATGATGGCTTGGCTCGTTTCCGTGAGCATATTGACCTATCAAACCGGTCACATCCGACACAAAACCTGTGGTTTCCTTGTCCGGTTCGAGGAAAAACAGCGAATCGAGTTTGAGCGTAAACGCTTCGTTTCCACCCATCAAATCAATCAATCCTTCGACGTCGTGCTGCACATGCCAGGTATATTGCCACGAATTGCCTTCGGTGTAGTCGCCTCCCGAACTCGAAGCGTGCGATAACGAAAACGAATTGAACGGAGTACGCCAATTGCCTTCGGAATCTTTTCCCCGCATGAGCTTTGTTTCGGGGTCGAACAGATTTTTGTAAAAATCGGCGCGTTTGCCGAAATACTCGTAATCTTCTGTTTTACCCATAGCTTTAGCCATTTGCGCTACGCAATAATCGTCGTAAACGCTTTCTAATGTTTTCGATACCGATTCTGTTTTGACAATATCGAAGGGATAATAGCCGTATTTCATATATGTATCCCAGTCGGAGTTAATGTGATTCGTTGTGGACGAAGATTTTACGGCTTCGAACGCATCTTCGGGGTCGAACCCTTTAAAACCTTTTAGATAAGCGTCGACAACAACGGGAATTGCGTGATTGGCAACCATACAGAAATTTTCTTTGCCCCAAAGCGCCCATATCGGGAGAAATCCCCGAACTTTGTAATGTGCAATCATCGTTTCGATAAACCCGTCGACCTTTTCGGGTAACAATATTGTGTATAGGGGATGCGCCGCTCTGTATGTATCCCATAATGACAGTGTTGAATAGTAGCTTCCGGATGTGGAGGTATATATTTTGTCGTCGGCTCCGCAATAACGAGCGTCGGTATCGGCTATGTCATTTGGTTGTATATAAAGATGATATAATGAGGTGTAAAAGTTTTTCAGCTGTTCTTCATTTCCGCTCGCCTTCACGCGCGAAAAAAGTTCGTTCCATTTGCCGGCGGTTTGTTTACGGATTGCATCAAAATCCCATTTGGGGTTTTCTTTCGACATCGAAGCAATAGCGCCATCAATGCTTACCGACGAAATCGCAATTTTAGCCTGCAACCGTTCGCCCGGTTTAATATCGAACGCGAGGACAAGACGTTTCGCCTTGTTTCCTGTTTTTGCCGGAAGTTCCTGTTTCACTATGTATGGCTTGTCGAATTTTATCACATAATAATAATGGCGTGTAACCCAGTTGCTCACTTGTTGATGTCCGGTGACGGTTTTGTTGTCGGGCATATTTATTTCGGCATTGAGAACATGAGTTTCAACGCTTTGAGTATTCCATACTACGCCGTTCTGCAAATCGAGAAGTAGATTTGCCGGAGAGCGTTTGTTGAATGTGTAGCGATGAAAAGCAGTGCGTTGCGTGGCAGTCAGTTCAACGTCGATATCGAAATCGTTCAATTTGACGGAATAGTATCCGGGAGAGGCTTTTTCGCCGGATTTTTCGAAACGGCTGCGATAGTTTCCGTCTTTGACGTCGCCTTCGGTGAAAGGCAATAACAAAATATCGCCAAAGTCGGAACAGCCTGTCCCGTTAAGGTGGTTTTGTGCAAATCCTATTATGGAACTATCGGCGTAGTTGTACCCCGAACAGTATTTCCATGCGTCGTTTCCCGTTTCGGGGCTTGCCTGTATAAACCCAAAGGGAGTTGTCGCTCCGGGGAAAGTATGTCCGTTGTAGGCAGTCCCAATAAACGGGTCGACATATTGGCAATAGTCCGACGCTCTATTATTTGACGTACAAGCGTATAGAACCGAAAATAAAATTGCATAAACCGAAAAATTCTTCATTTACTAAATCAATTTTACATAAAAAATACGGCTCAAAATTAACTATTTTTTTCAATACCGATGATTAATATTGCTTTTTATATCTGCAATAACATTGTAATACTCATCTAATAAAATTGTTATGACGAAAAAAATATCGGGAAATATTTTCTGAAAGGCAAGAATATTGCATCTAAAATACTTTACCGATGTGAAAAATAACAGGTTAATCGGTGTAGGCGACTATAGCAGCGCCGACCTCAAAGAAGCGGCAAACATTTTCCTCAGTAAGATTTCCAGTCGCAGCCTTACGAGACGCTTTCTTACTTTGCTGGAAGTCTCTCGCAGCCTTACGAGGCGCTTTCTTACTTTGCCGGAAGTCTCCCGCAGCCTTACGAGGCGCTTTCTTACTTTGCCGGAAGTCTCCCGCAGCGTTGCGACAGCTTTCTTACTTTGTCGGAAGGTCATCTAAACCTTTTGCCGAACGAATGTCTGACGGCTATAACGTATGTGGTTGAACTTTTACAAAAGTCTTCTCATTTAAAAACGAACGTATATTCGTAATTTTTTATTTCTCCGCCCACCTTGACATTGTCAATTTTAACGGTATAAGAAACATTTTTCGCAAGTCCCTGTACTTTCCATCGGAGGTTGTTTGGTAATCCGACATTGTTGTAATCGTAAACGCCTTCGACTATATCCAATTTCTGTGTTCCGGCGCTGACTTCGACCGTAGTCTCGGAAAAATCGATAAACGGGATGCTATTGTTTGATTTCACCGATTTGTCGTAAAGAACCGAAAAGCTCAGGAACGATTTGGGGTCGAAAAGTTTGGCGCTGTAATTTCCTTGCGGGTAAGCGATATATTCCGCTTGAAAACTACTGAGGTCGACATATTTGTATCCGGTCAACAACACTGCCGAAGAGACATATTTAAATTCGCCTTTTTTCGGAGCGCCGATGACTCTTCCGAAGGTGACGGACTGAAGGAATGGGTCTAATAAACGGCGGCGATTATTTATCTTGCCGGAATTTAATCCGGTAGAATCTAATTCGGTCAACCAATCGTTTATGTGGATTTCGGACGAAGGCCATTTCGAAGATGCGTTCCCCCAGAGGCTGCGATTTCCATTGCGACATTCCGAAGCGGCGTTTGCCGAATAGCATTCGTCCGATTCTGCTATATTTTCCGAGATACTGCCATTTGCCGCCCCAATCAAAGCGGCTTCCTGAGCGAGTCTTTCTCTTGTCGTTGTACTGTCATACACAACAGCAGGCAGATTATGCGTTGCTCTCACGCTGTTTATATAAGTCAGGACTTTCAGTTTTTCCGCTTTCGACAAAGAGCCCGGCGTGCAGCCGGCTATGTTCGGCACATTGTCGTATAAGGGGTCTATCGTACCGGGTGCGTCGTCGTTACACGAAACCAAAAACATCGAACACACGATAAATACCGAAAACAATTTCGTAATTTTCATAATCTACTTTTTTATATTATTTGCTAATTGATTACTGAACGGATAGTTGTTTTTCATGTCGACAGCCCGTATAAGCCTTGCGAAAATTTCGCTGCGAGTTCCAAGTCTCGACAGTTTATTGTTGTCTGTCGAAGGATTTATCCTGTTCGACAGGAAGATGAAAATCAATTCACGTTCGGGGTCTATCCAGACCATTGTACCCGTAAATCCCGTATGTCCGTAACTTTGCAGTGAAGCTTCGTCGCAGATAGGGCTTTTTTTCTTACGGTCGGGGTCTTTTTTGTCGAATCCAAGTCCTCGTCTGTTGCCCTGTCTGCAGTTGGCGCAGGCAGTAAATTCGGCTATTGTTTCCTCTGTCAGGTAACGTGTTCCGCCATAGACGCCTCCGTTGAGATACATTTGGTATAACTTCACCAAATCGTTTGCATTGCTGAACAGCCCGGCATGTCCCGACACTCCGCCGCTCAACGAAGCCGACTGGTCGTGGACATATCCCTGTAGCAGTTGTTTTCTGAAGAACGCGTCGTTTTCGGTAGGAGGGATTTCGCTTGTCGGAATCCTTTCTAACGGTAGATATCCCGTACGGGTCATTCCGAGAGGCTCGTAGAACAATATCTGCGACAGTTTGTCTTCCGGCATCTCGTACATCGATTCTATCAGACGCTGCATGTAGATGAATCCCAAGTCGCTGTAACGATACGTAGCGTTCATTAAAGCGCAAGTATCCATTTCGGCATATATATTTTCGCGTAATTTTGCAGAGCCGTACAATTTATTTGCAACAGGCAAAGTGAATTCCGCCGTCTTTTCGGTCGAAAAGAAATTTTGGTCTAATTTGTAGCCGCTTTTCAGATATTTGCCGGCTTTCGGAATCGGGATGTTAAACTCTGCTGTTTTTTTATTCGATATTGCCGGTTTGCCGTCGGGCGTGACAAAATATTTGTAATGAAAAGGCGTCCACGAAGGCAATCCCGACTGGTGCAGCAGTATATCCTTTATTCTCAGATTTCCCTTGTTGCTGTGCGAATGCATGGAAATATAGTTGTCTATGGAATTGTTGATGTCCACTATTTTTTCATCGACCATACGCATCACTAACGGCAATGTAGCCGCCACTTTTGTTACCGATGCAACATCGTAAACATCCGTCGGTTTGACTTTCGGCGATGCCTTGTCGTAGGTGTGATTTCCAAACGTTTTGTAATAGAACACCTCGCCTCTGTGAGCCGCTATCACTTGACAGCCGGGGAAAGCTTTTTGTTTGATTCCTTCCAGCGCCAACGAATCTATGCTTTTCAACGATTGTTGGGATATGCCTGCTTCTTCGGGGAGAATGTATTTTAGCCGTATGGAGTTAAAGGTCTCCAATCCGTAACCTTCGTGAAACTGTCGGGCAGTAATCGGCATTTTTCCCGCAAAAGGTATCCCGCCGAATATCATTTGCGCCGTTCTGTCCTGGACTTCGTCGGCATTGTCGTGCGATATAATTGCGGCGCTTGTATATACATCCAGAGATTCGATATACGAAATGAAATAAGGAGAGCCAAAATAAGCCAAGACTATCTTCTTGTCGGGCAGCATGTTTTTCAACAAATCGAAAACCTGTTTACTTACGCCGTACTGTTTGGACGGGCTGGAGTTTGTTGCATGGTATCCGGCTATTATCACGTCACAGTCGTTGAATTTATTCCTGATATTAGTGATTTCCTGTGCAGTAGGAATAGCGGACACTCCACATTTTGCCGATATGTTTGCATACGTCGAAAGCCTGTCCGAAAAAGCGTTCCCCATATCGAGCCCACCGATAGCCAGATAGCCGTATCGATGTTTGTCGATATCTTTTAACGGCAGGATATTATCTTTGTTTTTGACGAGGATAACGGAATTTTCGACCAATTTGTTTCTCAACGCATGCGCCTGAGGCGAATTAAGTCTGTCTCTGATTTTTTTTGTATTCAGAGGGGTAAACTTTGTTAATCCTGTGCGATATTTGACGGTCAAGATTTTCCGGCATTTTTCGTCGATGATTTCCTGAACGATTTCTCCGTTTTTGATAGCTTTTTCGATTGCGAGGATGTTGTTTTCGATATCCGAAGGCATCAGGAGAATATCGTGTCCGGCTTTGAGGGCTTCGAGAGCGACATTTTTATTACCGGCATAGTTTTTTACGCCGTTCATATTTAAAGCGTCACTGATGACTAAACCCCGGAAAGACATTTCGTCGCGCAAAATTTTCTGTATTACGCTTTCCGATATCGAAGCGGGAACTTCGACATTGGCGTTTTCGAGCGATTTGGCATAGAGATGCCCTATCATTATCATTGTTATTCCACCGTCTATCAGTTTTTTGAAGGGTTTGAACTCTATTGAGTCCAACCGTTCTTTCGAGTGGTCTAAGACGGGTAACAGTTTGTGCGAATCGGTCTCGGTATCTCCATGTCCGGGACAATGTTTTGCGCAGGCAATCACGCCATTGTCCTGCATCCCGTCCATTAAGGCAATTCCTTTTGCCGACACTTCGGCAGGATTTTCGCCGAACGAACGGAAGTTAATTACCGGATTGTCGGAATTGTTGTTGACATCGACCACAGGCGCGAAATTGATATGCACGCCCAAGAGTTTGCATTGCCTTGCGATTTCGGCTCCAAGCTCATAAATCAGACTGTTATCCCTGATTGAACCTAAAGCCATTTGGCGCGGGAATGCAATGACGTCCTTAAGCCTCATTCCTACGCCCCATTCCGCATCCATGCTTATAATCAACGGGATTTTCGAGGCAGACTGATACATGTTCGTCAATGCAGCCTGTTTTTCGGGAGTGCCTTGAAAGAATATCAATCCTCCGATATGATAATCGGTAATTCCTTTTTTTACCGAGTTTTCGTGTCGTTCGTCGAGATTCGAATATGCCGGCATCATGAAAAGTTGAGCGAGACGGTCACGCGAATTGAGTGTAAGCATTACGGAATCGACCCATCGCGCTTCTTCGGGCGATTTTGGGGTTGCTATATATTTCGTGTTCCTTATATGTCTATCTTCCGGTGTCGAGCCAAGTTTGTGAACAAAAATAAAAAAAATACAAACAAAAAATACTTTACTTCTTCTAATACATGCAATCATAGTATGCTATTAAATCAATTTTCATGCGGACAAAGGTAATAGTTTATTTGTTTATCGTGAATAATTTTAACTTTATTTAATTTTTAAACATAGAACAATATTCAAGGATAAAATCCTTAAGAAATTAATATCTAACGATTCGCGAATGTATTTAAATCTTTATCCGCTTCCCGAAAAACGTTAAAAAAGCAAGAGACAAAAACACGCGAAAACAACCGGATTGACGTAATTTTTCGGATTGTTTCGTTGCTGTACTCCTCTACAAAGATTGATTGATTAAAGTTTTTGAATTGAATCAATCGGGTTTTCGCGACTTGTTTTATAAACCCGTCCGCCGACGCAGACGACTATAGCCATGAACAGCGCAAGCAATAT
>JAIRLF010000354.1 GCA_031259655.1 Prevotellaceae bacterium | reverse complement strand
GAATCATTTTCAAAAAATTAATTAATTTTGGCAATTATTTTGTGATGTGGAATTAAAAGAAATGGACAGATATGATACGAATAATCAATAGAATAACACAGAGAGGATGTCGAATAATTTTGCCGGTTTTGCTTTTTATTTGCTCCGGCAGGATGTATTCGCAGGAAATCAATACAAGAGCGTTATTCAATGCGCCCAAAGAAATCGTTACCGATACGAAACCAACAGCTGCGACAGACAACCGCCAAAATAAAAACGCGGGAACCATACCATCCGATACGGACACATCTTCGATGATGTGGCTGATACAGCAGGCTTTATACGACACTACGGGGGTTATCTTATTCAAAGAAGAAGAACTGCCGCCGGCAGATATGCCCGATTCGGTTTATATACGCCGACTTGCAGCGATGCCCTCGATTATATCATTGCCTTACAACAATATCGTACGAAACTACATTGTCTATTACATGCAAAAACATCCGCGACATTCGGAAAAAATGCTGGGACTGGCGGAATATTATCTCCCTGTGTTCGAAGAAATATTGGACGCATACAATATCCCATTGGAGATGAAGGCGCTGCCGATAATCGAATCGGCATTGAACCCTGTAGCGGTATCGCGGGCGGGAGCTACGGGAATGTGGCAGTTTATGCTGGCAACCGGACGACGCTACGGGTTAACTATCAACACTTACGTTGACGAACGTCGTGACCCTGTAGCATCTACATACGCCGCCGCAAAATATCTGACCGCCCTGTATTCGATGTTCCAAGACTGGACGCTTGCCCTTGCCGCATACAACTGCGGAGAAGGCAATGTCACCAAAGCAATAGCCCGTTCGGGCGGAAAACAGGACTATTGGGAAATATACCCCTATCTGCCCAAAGAAACAAGAAATTACGTCCCGTTGTTTGTTGCCGCCAACTATGCAATCACTTACTATAAGGAACATCGACTTACTCCCGAACTGTTCGACATTTCCGAACGGATAGATACGTTCATGGTCAATTCCAAACTGCATTTCGAGCAGATTGCCAATACAATAAACATCCCGATAACAAAACTCAGGGAATTGAACCCACAGTATAAAAGGAACATAATCCCCGGAAACGAACGACCTTACGAACTGCGGATTCCTTCGGAATACACCGACGCCTTCATCGAAAACGAAAGAAAAATATACGGACATAACGAAACGAAATACTTCAATCCCGACATAGTCGTCAATCCGACAACCATATCCAAAAGCAATAAACCGGCGACGGGCAATTCCACCCGGATATCCGATTCGCAACAAATCTCTCATCAGGTGAAATCGGGAGAAAGTCTTGGCATCATTGCAAGTAAATACAAGGTCAAATTGAGCGAGCTTTATTCATGGAATAACCTTACGGAAAAGTCGACAATATATCCGGGACAGAAAATCGTGATATACGGCAAATCCGTAGCGCCGAAACAAACGGAAAACAATCCCGTTAATACTTCTTCTTCGTCCGGCAACGAATATCATACCGTCGAACAGGGCGACAGCTTCTGGTCGATAGCGCAAAAATATAATGTCGATATGGACAGTTTGCTGGATATTAACAATATGACAAAAAACAGTAAATTATTACCCGGCAAAAAGATTCTTTTGCCCACAAAATAAATTGATTATGAAAGATGTTTTTTTAGGAATAGACCACCCTGCAATCGCAGCAGACGATGTGGAAAAATTAGCAAAATGGTATTGCGAGGTTTTGGGTTACGAAGTGTATCTCAAAACGGAAAAACCTGTGTATATGATAATAGCGCCCGACCGGACGCTGATAGAGATTATGCCGAAAGACGAAAATCCCCGTCAAAACCGGACGGTGTGTACTCCCGGATGGTCGCATTTGGCTTTAAGAGTCAGCGATATGGATAAAGCAATATCCGAACTCGACAAATCCGGAGTCAAGTGGGAAGGCGCCGAATTTGAAGCCGTCGGCGGAGGCCGTATACGCAATTTTCTTGACCTCGAGGGAAATATGGTTCAGATAGTCGAACGAACAGATAAAGAAACGTTTTGATGGCGCAGATGAAACCTTTAATTTTGTTGACAAACGACGACAGCGTCAACGCTTCGGGTTTAAAAGCGGCAATAGAAATGCTTGTTCCGTTTGGCGATTTATTCGTGATAGCTCCCGATGTCCCGCGCTCCGGAGCCTCTCATGCGCTGACGGTTACAACTCCCATAACTGCCGATAAAGTCGAAGAAAGCCCCGGCATGACAGTCTATTCGTGTACCGGTACGCCTACCGATTGCGTTAAACTTGCGATGAGTTGCCTGCTTCCGCGTCAGCCCGATTTGATGGTTTCGGGCATCAACCACGGCTCAAATTCTTCTGTAAGCGTGATTTATTCGGGAACAATGGGCGCGGCTATTGAGGCGGCAATGCTGGGAATGCCTTCGATTGGTTTTTCGCTTTGCGACCATTCGCAGGATGCGGATTTTTCGGGAGCGGTAAAATATGGAGCAACGATTGTGCAGGACGTCCTGGCAAACGGAATGCCGAAAGGTATTGCCCTGAACGTGAATATCCCTGCTCTGCCTTTCGACAAAATCAAAGGCATACAAATATGCCGGCAAAACAAAGGTATGTGGAACGAAGATTTTATACTGAAACCCGACCCGGTAACAGGCGAAAAACTGTACTGGCTGACAGGATACTATCATAACGAAGAGACCGGAGCAAAGGGAACCGACGAAACGGCGTTAAGCAATGGCTATGTTTCCATCGTTCCAACTCATTTCGACCTCACTGCATACGAGGTTATCGACGAAATGAAACGGTTCGAAAAACTGTAAAATTACTGCTGTAATGATTATGCGCATGATGATGGTGATGAGATATGTCGTTGCGATATTGTCGGTTAGCGCGATTCTCGCCGGATGTGGCAATCAGGGCGCAAATTTCGGCGTGCGAAATATCGAAAATATTACAAGGATTGAACTTAGCGACAGCGCTAACGATATTGCGCTCTCGAAAATCGGGCGGAACGAATGGTTTGTGTCGTCATTTAAGGCTAATATGCAGAATATCGCGAATTTACAGGCGATACTTTCGGGCGTGGAAGTCCGCTACCCTCTACCAAAGATGTATAACTCGTCGTATCCCAACAAAAAGATAAAGGATGAGGGAATCCTGATAAGAATTTTCGAAGGCGCAAAAATCGTAAAGAGCTATTATTTACTCATTACCGGCGAGGAAAATGTGGAAGTAATCGGTCTGATGGACGAAAAACATAAACCGTATGTCATGGAACTGCCGGGCAAAGATATTGATTTTGACGATTATATTGTTACAGAAACTGCCTTTTGGGAAAATAATGTCCTTTTTTCGTATAACGCCGGACAAATAAAGTATCTGAAAATAGACAATGTGGAATCACCAAACAGTTCATTCTCAATTGTAATAACCGACTCCATATCTTTATTTGACCAAAACGGGAATAATCTTCCATTCGACAGGTTCAAAATGGATGCATATCTGAGCTATTTCAACAATATCTCGTTCGACAGTAACCTGAATATTACGGATGAAGAAAAACAAAAAATAAGTTCCGCAAAACCGTTGTACATCATGACTGTAAAAAGCGAGACAGACAGCCTGACCTGTTTCATCAACCCGATAAGCGATAACAATACCGACGATTATGGCAACCCTCTCGTTTATAATAGAGATTTCTTTTACTTGCGCGTCCCTCAAAAAAATCTTTTCGCTATAGCGAAATGGTTAGAATTTGATATTTTACTCGAAGAAATAGACTATTTTAGATTTTAGATTTACGATTTTTAGATTTTAGATTTTAGATTTACGATTTTAGATTTGGCTGACGCCAGCCCCAATCAATTTGTGATTTTTAGATTTTAGATTTGGCTTGCGTCAGCCCAATCGTAAATCTAAAATCATAAATCGTAAATCTAAAAATCGTAATTTTAGATTTGGCTTGCGTCAGCCCAATCGTAAATCTAAAATCATAAATCGTAAATCTAAAAATCGTAAATCTAAAATCTAAAAATCTAAAATCCTTCCGGAGTAAGCTCCTTAAGAATTTTATTCACATCTTCCTCTGTGTCGGTCAGTTTCGACTTGCAGATTTTGATAAGTTGCGAAGCTCTTTTGACCTTTTCGGAGAGTTCGTCGACCGATATTGTTCCCTGTTCGATTTCCGAAACAATTTTTTGCAGTTCTTCAAATGCTGCCGTATAATTTAAATTATCGTTCATTGTTTATGTTTTTATGTATTGAATTGACAGTACTTACAATATTTCCTTCGTGTACAAGCGTGTTCAGGACGTCGCCGTTTTTGACTTGCGATATGTTTGTAACCGATTTACCGTCCAACAGCGTGATACTGTATCCTCTTTTCAGTACGTTTGCCGGGCTCATGTTGTCCACGTTTTTTTCTATACTGTTGATTTCCATCAAAGCGCTTTTTGTTTTTAACAAACTTTGCGCCTGTAGCTTTTCTTTCAACTGCGAGACCATGATTTTCTTCACATTGCAGAATGCGGCAACGCTTTTGACGATATGGAGTTTGCTTGTTTTGATTTCGTTATTGTTTGAAATCAGGATGTTGTCCGTCACCGAACGAAACAGTTTCACTTCTGCTCCGAGTTTCATTTTTGCTTCGTTCAACAGTCGAACACTTTTATCAAATATCTTTTTTTCTGCCTGTTGGACGGGAATTGCGAAATTATGGAACTTTTGCAACAGATATTCTGCAAGTTTTGTTGGCGTAATCGCATTTGCGAAGGCAATCATTTCGACAACGGTCTCGTTAGTAGCATGTCCGATACCGGTAATCACAGGAAGCGGAAACAGCGCAATCGCTCTCGACAACCGGTAGTTGTTGAAACACGAAAGCCCTACATCGCCGCCACCGCCACGTATAATCGCCACCACATCAAAATGATGTTTGACCTTCTCGATTTTTTCCAACTGGTCGATAATGCTTTGAATCGCATTATCGCCTTGCAGCAACGAGGGGAATAAATACAGAAAAAACCTGTAACCCCATGTATTTTTTTCGATTACTTCACGGAAATCGGCATACCCTTTGCTTGTTTCGACGGAAATAACAGCAATACGCTGAGGTAATAAAGGCAATCGAATCGTTTTGTTTTTATCGAAAATCTTTTCGTTGCGCAGTTGATTGACAGTCTCTTGCTTTTCGCGTTCGAGGTCTCCTAAAGTATAACTCGGGTCGATATCCATTATCCACAACGACAGACCGTGAGCGGGGTCAAAAGTTATTTTTGCCAAAAACAGGATTTTGATGCCCTCTTTCAACGGTTCGTGCAGTGTATTAACAAATTTGTCGTTTATTCTGCGATAATCATCTTTCCACATATACGCCTTCAGCAAGGCGATTACCTGTCCGTTCTTTTTTTCGACGAGTTCGGGATAACAATGTCCGGAATATTTATAAAAATTCAGTTTGTTCATTTCAGCTTTCACCCAAAATGCACTTTTATACCTGTCGTTTAAAGTGTTTCGAATACTCTTTGTTACTTCGAGCAACGAAAATACCGTTTTGTCATTTATCTTCTCGGACATGTTTTTTGTGGTTCAAATTTTTACACTCTGCATTAGCTATTCTTTTTTTCCTGCGCCTACAAAATAATCTTCTTTGTCTTTGAAAAGCACGTTGAACGTTGTCAACGAACCATAAGCGGAGGTTATATATTTCTGAATATTAATCTTATCCTGTTCGCTTAGACTTTTATGGCTATTGACGCTTTGCTCCAGAACACGTAATTTATCCCTAAGCATCACGATTTTATGAAAAAAGACCTCCACAGGTATTTCTTTCGGTTGCGAAGCATTTCCGGGATTCAACACCAATGTTCCGCCAATCCATTTGTCGGCTATCTCAACGTCTTCGTTCAGTCCGTTGTATCGTTTTAATATACCGGTCAAAGCCTCCGTCACTTCATCCAAAGAAAGTTTCGGTTCATTATCTTCGACTTTCTCGACAATTGTCATATCTTTCAGGATATTGGCTTTACCAAAGCTCAATTTGCCTCCTCTCTCGAAAATGATTTCGTAACCGTTCAATGAACTTTTGCAAACAAATCCTTCTCCGTACCTGTCGTGCTCGACTCTTGTGCCTACTCCTAATTCAATATTTTCTTCCATAAAACTGTAATTAATAATCTTTCAATTCTTTCCATCATTTACGACCTCTTATTGAAAGTACAAATGTACATAAAAATTGAAAAAGAGAAAATCTTTCAGGGCTTTTATCGAAATTTGCGGTTTCGAAATTTTGTTTTACTTTTGCGTCTTAATTTAATAATAATTTGATAAAACATGCTATCGGACAAGAGGAAAAAATCGGTTATGGAAACAACAAGACAAATAAGATTATGTTTTTTGCTTTTATTTTTTTATCCTGTTATTTCTTTTTCGCAGGATATTAGCGGCATTTTGACGGATACGCTTAGCGGAGAACCGGTAAGATATGCTTCTGTGTCGCTGTTTGAAGCGGGTCGGGATGACCGGCCGGCGACAGGTACGATTTCCGATTCGACCGGTTTTTTCAAACTGAGAAAAGTACATAAGGGCGATTATGTTTTACGGATTAACTGTATCGGGTATCACAACAGGGAGGTGGCAATATCTGTCTCCGGAGGCGGCAATATTGACTTGCAAAAGATAAGTCTGAAAATTAATGAACTTGTTTTGGATGATGTTGTTGTTACGGGCGAAAATCGTTTAATTACTTTAAAACCCGATAAAAAGATAATAACGGTAAATGACGCAATGGCTTCGGGCGGAGAAAGCATTGCCGAAATATTGAAAATAATTCCCGAAATAAGAGTTGACGACGAAAATATTACTTTGAAAAATCAATCTTTTTCGATATATATGAACGGGAAACCGGCTTCGATATCGCGAGCGCAACTGTTTCAGATTCCGGCATCGACTGTCGAAAAAATCGAAGTAATGACTAATCCCTCAGTAAAATATACTCCCGAAGGACTGGGCGGGATTGTGAATATTATCACCAAAAAACGTCTGTCCGGCATTAACGGAATAGCGCAGCTTGCCGGAAGAACGGACAGAAATTACGGCGCTGCTCTGACGGCAAATTACGGAATGGAAAAGTTGAATCTGTTTATGACCTTTTTTCCCCGTTATTACAATTCCAATACCGAAGGATATTCACGTACCGTTACCGAAAATGTCGGTACGACAGAGGAGAAGTCTTTTAAACAGCAGAAATATTTCAGTGAAAATTTCACGCTGGGCTTCGACCTTGATATAACAAAAAACGATTTGACAACAGTGTACTGGTCGCAGATGTATGTCGATGGAAAATACAGAGATAATGTCGTTTCAAAATCAACGGAACTTGTTTCGTCATCCGGCGCTAACAACTTCATAGACGCCGGTTTCCGGACAAGGCAAAATGTTTTGTCGTTAAATTACAAACATCGCTTCAATAAAAAGGATACCGAATTATCGTTCGATTTCCGGCAGACTTTTTCCGAAAATCCTCAACATCGTGAATACAGAATAACCGGCGACGACGGCGCTCCGGTAACAGCGCCATACAGAGTATTTCCCTGCGATAACGTCAATTCGTCCGAATTTACCGGCAATTTTGTTACGGTTTTATCAAAAAAAATCAATTTGAATATGGATATTGGCACGGAACTGGAACTGACTCGTGAAAACGACACAAATGGAGGCGCTACATTAGCCGGTAATGTATGGAAAGACAGCGCAAGTATCAGAAATCTTTTCCGGTTTAATGAATATATACCCTGTGTTTATGCGCTGTTTGACTTCAACATCAAAAAAATTGCTTTCAAGATTGGCGGACGGGCAGAATATTATCATACCGAATGGGGTATGGACGTTTTGAATAACGTCCGTTCGAGCTTCAATGTTTATCCGAGTTTCGGGGTTGCTTATTCGATGAACGATTATAATGACTTCAATTTCAATTACAGCCATAGAGTAGAACGTCCGGGCGTCTATCAACTGACGCCTGTTGTTTACAACGGCGATTACGTCACGGAACGATATACAGGCAACGAAAATTTACAGCCTGCCTTTTCCCGTTCTTTTGAATTTGGATATTCGTTCAATAAAAATTCTTTGGGAATCAATACTTCCATATCTTATATGGATACAAAGGATGAAATCGACAGGATGTTTTATAATGTCGGGGAAATCAGGTATAAAACCTGGGGAAATTTAGTCGATAAACAAACTTTTATGTTCGATTACGGATTTAACTGGAAACATAAAATTCTTTCAATTTATTTTATGGGAAGCGTTTATAATGAAAATTACAGAAAAAAAACGACAGAGACTGTCGAATCAAATAACTACTGGAATTACGATATCCGGTTTATTCCACAATTAAAATTCAAAAACGGTTATAATTTCACTTTACAATGTATTTATTATGGAAATCAATATTATGCGTATTCAAGAAGAACAGAATCGTTACGGATTTCCCTGTATGCGAGTAAAACGTTCAATAAACTGACCGTCTCTTTGAACGCAGTTAATTTTATCAATAATATTTTCCGTACTTACATGTGGGGAACAGGTTTCAGTAATGAAACGTTTTTTGATAATCACGATACTGCGCTGTTTCATGTCGGAATACTCTACAAATTCGGAAAAGAGACAAAATCAAGAGCGCAAACAAATCTTAATAATCGTCCTATTCAATTGAACAGATGAATCGCAAATTTTCTGTAATTGCAACGAAAAATTTTCTTGCAGTGGGTGCATTTCAAATTGTCGCTTCTTCAGACGGGACACATTTGACAGTTCGGTCAAATGGTCTTTGACTGTTCGGTCAAACGTGTTCAGTTCGAAGAGGCGACAATTTGAAATACACCCATTATTTACAGTTTTCTTGACGTCCTGTAAACTAAAAATTGTCGGTTTCTGTTCATCCGAATAAATCGTAAGAACAGAAACCGACTGTGTAATGCACGAGACACTGCCTGTTATTCGCGGATATATCCGAAATTCTTTAATTTGAGATTATTATTTCTCCAGTCGGGATCGACTTTGACATGAAGTCCGAGGTAGACTTTTGTTTGCAGGAACGTTTCCAGACTTTTTCGGGCAGCCGTTCCTGTTTTTTTCAGGAGTAAACCCTGTTTTCCGATGATTATACCTTTTTGCGATTCGCGGGATACATATATAACAGCTTCTATACGGGTAATATTTTCTTCTTCCTTAAATTCTTCGACAACAACTTCCGTCGAATACGGGACTTCTTTTTGATAATTTAAGAAAATCTTTTCACGAATAATTTCCGAAGCGAAAAAACGCAGCGATCTGTCCGTTAAAGTGTCATTATCATAATATTTCGGACCATAAGGTAAACGTCTGACAATCTCTTTTTTCAGATTCTCCAAATTAAACCTCAGCAATGCCGCAACAGGAAAAATGATAGCCGAAGGTAATAGCTGTTGCCATTTTTCGGTTAATAAATCCAAATCGGCAGGAGTAGTAAGATCGATTTTATTAATCAACAACAAAACAGGCACATTCAAAACATTCAATTTCTCGATAAAATCAATATTTTTATCTGCTTTTTCCACAACATCGGTCACATACAGAATAATATCCGCATCGCCTATCGCCGAATAAACGAATTTCATCATCGACTCCTGCAACTTGTAATTGGGTTTCAAGACGCCCGGCGTGTCGGAAAACACAATCTGATAATCATTTTCGGTAACAACGCCAAGTATTCGGTGACGTGTTGTTTGCGCTTTTGAAGTAATAATCGACAATTGTTCGCCGACCATAGCGTTCATTAAAGTCGATTTGCCTACATTGGGATTGCCAACGATGTTCACAAATCCTGATTTAAAACTAATTTCATTCATAATCATTTCTTACAAAGAGATTTTAACTTGTCCATATTTCCATTAAAAACATTAAAGTCCACTTTTTCATCTATACCCGGTATTTGTCCCTTGTCGCTGTGTTGCCAGAACGACCATGCTTCTTCAAATTCAATTTTCTTTTTATCGTAATGTGCTACCCAAAGCGGATATTGTCGCAAATCGTTATCAACAATAAGATATTTTTCATAAAAATCAATAGACGAATAGATGATTGGTTTTATACCATAATGTTTTTCGACTTCGTCTAACCATATTTTAACATTTTCCCTCAATTTTGAGGCTCCCGGACGACCTAATTTCTCAATATCCAGTACGGGAGGAAGGTCTCCATTGACAAGTTCCACATTTTCAATAAAATTCTGAGCCTGTTCCAGAGCGCTGCGCGTTGGAATGAAATAATGATAAGCGCCTCTGATTATGGTTGTTTGCTCGACATTTTTCCAGTTAATTTTAAAGAAAGGATCCTGTATCGATCGTCCTTCGGTTGCTTTGATAAATGCAAACGAAATTTTCACACTATTTCTACCTCCGGTAAATCCTTCCAAATATTTCCAGTCTATTGTATTCTGATAACGGGAGACGTCTATTCCATGTAATTCATATCCTTTGGGCATCATGATTCCGAAAATTTTACGTCTCGGACTTATAACAATGTACAAAACGACAATTAAAAGGAAAATTATCGCCCACCACAGTTTTCGTGTCATTTTATATCTCATTGCTCAATAATTTATTTTCCGGAATGATATGATGTTATATCCCTGAATCCCGACAGGAAGGCTTTGACCGGCATTATCTTTTTACCTTGTGGCTGTAACTCTTTCACATCGAGGAGTCCGTTGGAACAAGCTATCTTCAAAAAGCTTTTTCTGTCGGAGAAAATTGTTCCCGGAAGTTCATTTTCTGCTTTTCCCGAATCGGCGTATGCTTTCAATATCTTTATTTGCAAGGTCTTTACATCATTTTTCAGTTCGCACCACGCTCCCGGATACGGACTTAATCCCCTTATCAAATTTCTTACCCGCTCGACCGAAAGATTCCAATTTATTTCGCAAGTTTCACGGAACAATTTCGGAGCAAGGTGAGCGTTCGGTATTTCCGGTTGAGGCAATGGTTTCACGTTGCCGGATTCTATTTTTTCAACCGTTTCGAGCAACAGTGAAGCCCCTGTAATCATCAGTTTGTCATGTAATTCTCCGGCAGTTTCGTCGTTTTCTATCTCGACTCTTTTTTGCAGAAGAATTTCTCCTGTATCTATTTCATGCGTGATAATAAATGTTGTAACTCCGGTCAGTGTTTCTCCGTTTATAATTGCATGATTTATCGGCGCTGCGCCTCTGTAATCGGGCAAAAGCGAAGCATGAAGATTGACAGTCCCTTTCGGCGGCATACTCCACACAATTTCCGGCAACATTCGGAATGCTACGACAAGAAAAAGGTCGGCATTTAACGATTTCAATTGTTCCGTAAAATTTTTGTCGCGTAATTTCTCCGGTTGCAGTACAGGCAAACCATGTTCGAGCGCAAACTGTTTTACCTCCGACTGTTTCAATTCACGTCCACGTCCGGCAGGTCTGTCGGGAGCCGTAACAACCGAAACAATGTTATAGCCTTTTTCCAGTAACACTTTTAATGGTTCTACAGCAAATTCCGGCGTTCCCATGTAAACTATTTTCACTGTATGTTTCATTGCAAATAATTTGTTTTGTTCGATTTACATTTGAGATACATTAGTAGAATATTCCGAATTTAGAAAACCGTCTGTTCGATTATTGTTTTTATCTTTTTTAATAATCCTGACATTTTTATTCGGTTACACACAGTTTCGTCATTTCTCCAGAAGTTTCGAATATTTTTCGGCGTTTTCCTTAAATGTATCATTTTTATAACGGAAACGGAGATTAATATCTCTCAAAGCCTGAATTACAGGTTGAGCGAGCGTTGTATCGTCTTTGGCTAAATCGAAGGCTTTTTCGAGGAATGGTAATGCCAAATTAAGTTGCTCGTCGGCAAGATTAAGCAATTTCTCATATTTCAAGTTATCTTTTTCCGCCACAGCCTGTTCGATATATTCAGCTCCTGAATTGAAATATAAAAGACCTAAAGCCGAATAACCATAAAAATAGTCGGGAGCAATTTCTATAGACTGTTTGAAACATTCGATAGCGGTTTTCAAATCTTCCGTTTTTTCATACAACTGCCCTTCGACAGTATATAAACCCGGATTATCAGGTTCCGCTTGTTGAGCTTTTTTTATCAACGGAAGAATATCTCTCGCGTCTTCTCCCAATGCCATGTAAGTGTTGATTAAAGAAAATATTAATTGCTGATTATCGGGATTTTCAACAAATCCTTTTTCCAAAACTTCTCTTGCTTCGTTTGTTCGTTCGAGATTCGCCAGCGTTTTTCCA
>JAIRLF010000318.1 GCA_031259655.1 Prevotellaceae bacterium | reverse complement strand
CTGTGTCTACCGTACATATCGGTTTCGTCTTTTTGTCATTTTTCCTGTTTTTTGTGTAAACATGTTTTCAGGACAAGACAAACCGTTGCAACCGAATGGTCTGCTACTTTTCGAATATTCATTTCCGGCAATAATGAAGAGAAAAACTGCGAAAGGATGGTTCAACGAACTCAAAATAATTGTCAATTGACACAGGCAGTTAATGGATGTCAGCGAAAAAAAAGTTTTTGATTAGAATAATATTACTACATTTGAAGCGAAAAAAATTATGTATAATTTATGATAAAAATAAGAAATGGAGAGATTTAAAGAAATTGTAAAGAAGTTTGTTTCGGGAAACGAAATTCATGTAGCCCCTCTTGGAGCGGGGCATATTAACGACTCTTACAAGGTGTCGGTCGACGGCAGAGAGTTTGTTTTACAGAAAATTAATCATGCGATATTCAAGAATGTCCCCGAATTGCAAAACAACATTCTCCGTGTAACCTCGCACATCCGAACTAAGCTGAAAGCGAAAGGCGTAACGGATATCGAACGCAGAGCGCTTAACCTTGTTCCGGCCGGCGACGGCAAATATTATCATCAGGACGCCGACGGAAATTATTGGCGAATGATGGATTTCATCAAAGACAGCAAAAGTTTCGACAGTATATCTCCCGAATTGGCGGAGAAAACGGGAGAAGCTTTCGGCGAATTTCAAAGTATGCTTGCCGACATGCCCGGAGGTCCTTTGTACGAAACAATTCCCGATTTCCACAACATGGAAAGCCGGCTGGCGACATTCCGCGAATCGGTCAAAACGAACCGCGCAGGACGACTGTCGGAAGTGCAGGATTTAGTCGACGAAATCGAAAAACGCGCCGCCGAAATGTGTCTGCCCGAAAAACTTCACCGTGAAGGAAAACTGCCCAAACGCACAAATCACTGCGATACAAAGGTCAACAACGTGCTGTTCGACCTCGACGGCAAAGAAGTGTTATGCGTTGTCGATTTGGACACCGTCATGCCGGGCTACGTATTGTCCGACTTCGGCGATTTCATGCGCACAGGCGCCAACAACGGAAAAGAAGACGACCTCGACCTCGACAATGTATCGCTGAATCTTCCCGTATTCGAAGCTTATACAAGAGGATATCTGCGGACGGCAAAGGGTTTTCTCACAGACGTGGAAATCGAAAACCTCGCTTTGGGCGCGAAACTGCTTACATACATGCAAACAGTGAGATTTTTAACCGACTATCTCGACGGAGATACCTATTATAAGATCAAAAGTCCGAAACATAATCTCGAACGTTCGTTAGCCCAGTTTAAACTCCTGCAAAGCATGGAAGAGAATTATTCTCTGATGCGGAAAACGGTCAGAGAGTTAAAATCTAAAAACTGAAAGTGATGAGGAACATTGTTTTAATCGCGGCGTTCATGCTTTCGTATTCAGCCGGCGCACAAGTGTCGGCGATACTTGGCGAGTGGAAAACGGTTGATGACAAAACCGACGAAATCCGCTCCTTAGTACGTATTTATCAAGACACTACCGACGGATTATATTATGGAAAGATAGTTAAGATGTACAAGTACGCCGATGCCGTATGCGACAAATGTGAAGGCGCGGACAAAGGCAAACCCATACTTGGCTTGGTTATCATCTCCGGAATGAAAGCCGACGGTAAAGCCCTGAAAGGCGGAACAGCGCTCGACCCCGAAAACGGGAAAAAATATTACGCCTCAATCAGTATCAACGAAAAAACAGGCAAACTCGTTTTACGCGGCTCGCTCGACAAACGTGGACTGTTCGGACGAAACCAATACTGGATTAAATAATTAAATAATATCCCGATGCTGACATTTTTTATTTCAATAATATTGCTCCTTGCGGGATATTTTGCGTACAGCAGGATAGTCGAACGGATATTTGTGATTCAGCCCGACAGGAAAACGCCGGCGTACACTCACGCCGACGGAGTTGATTATGTTCCAATGAGCTGGCACAGAATTTTCTTGATTCAATTTTTGAACATCGCCGGGCTTGGTCCCATTTTTGGCGCCATTATGGGAGCGATGTACGGACACGCCGCGTTTTTGTGGATAGTGTTCGGTACGATTTTCGGAGGCGCGGTTCACGATTATTTTTCGGGGATGCTTTCGCTCCGAAACAACGGGATGAGCCTTCCCGAGATTGTCGGTAAATATATGGGCGTGGGATTTAAGCAGTTCATGCGGGCGTTCACCGTCCTGTTGATGGTGCTGGTTGGCGCGGTGTTTGTTGCGGGACCGTCGGCGCTGCTGGCAAAAATGACGTCCGGGTATATGGGAGCGACAATGTGGAGCATCATCATTTTCGTATATTACATCGGAGCAACCCTTTTGCCTATCGACAAGCTGATAGGCAAGATATATCCGTTTTTCGGGTTTGCGATACTGTTCATGGCGCTGGGCATCGCCGTGAGCATGATTTGGAACGGCCTCGCGATGCCCGAAATGAGCCTCTCCAATCTGCGCAACATGCATCCCGACGCCGAACATTATCCACTGTTTCCCATGCTGTTCATCTCCATAGCCTGCGGAGCGATATCGGGATTTCATGCAACACAGTCGCCAATGATGGCTCGCTGTCTGAAAAACGAACGACAGGGACGTCGCGTGTTCTACGGCGCAATGGTAGCCGAAGGCATCGTCGCACTGATATGGGCTGCCGCAGCAATAAGCTTCTTCGGGTCGACAGGCGGCTTGCAGGAGTTCCTCCGCGACAACGGCAACAACGCCGCCGTTGTCGTCGACAAAATCGCACATTCATGGCTGGGTAAATTCGGCGGATTACTTGCGATTATCGGAGTGATAGCGGCGCCGATTACCTCCGGCGATACGGCATTTCGTTCGGCGCGTCTCATCGTCGCCGATTTTATCAACTACAGCCAAAAGTCAATCGTCAACCGCATAATCGTATCGATGCCTTTATTTATCGTAGCCTTAGGTATTTTGCAAATCAATTTCGACGTTATATGGCGGTATTTTGCATGGTCGAATCAAACGCTTGCCACGGCAACGCTTTGGACTGTCACCGTTTATCTTGCCAAATCGGGCAAATTTTACTGGCTCACACTCTTGCCATCGCTGTTCATGACAATGGTGATATCGACTTACATCATGGTTGCTCCCGAAGGACTGGGTTTGTCGACAAACATTGGATACTTCGTCGGAACTGTCTGTACATTCGTCTCATTAGCGATGTTTATCCGGTGGAAAAATAAAATTGACAATTAGATTCTTCGAGGTGCATTTGATTGGGATGTACGACAAAATTCCTTTTTGATTCAACAATCTTGAAATTTTAAATCAAAAGGAGCTAAAGCTGTCGAATTTTGCCCGTAGGGCATCCATATCAATAGAAAAAAGAATTCATCATCAACGCAGTAAGATTCTGACCGTTGACCTGTCGCGCTGCATAATCAGTTTTTCTCTGTTTCCGGCATATTGTTCGATAAGATGTTCGGTATAATTGCGTATTGTAATCAGTTCGAGATTGTCGTTATACCGTACGACGCCGTCGATACGCAGTTCGTCGATAGCGAGACGGGTATTTCGTCCGTCGTCGACACAGAGCGAGATACAGAGCGGAGTGCTTTGGAGCAGGTGAATTTTCAGGCGGTAACGTTGGAGTGTCAGGAGATTTTCGAGCAACGCGTCTTCCAGCGCGAACGAAAAATCTTTCGGCAAAATCGAAATCAGTATCTGATTTTTTTTTGTAGCAATCACAGGGACGTTCCGAAGCCGTTTTTTCGACGAAATGGCGGTACCCGGCAATCCGGCGTCAACAAACGATTTGACGTACAGCGGGATATTTCGGTTTGCCAGAGGTTTGACGGTTTTCTGATGCATCACTTGCGCTCCATAGTACGACAGTTCCGCAGCATCTTTATACGACAGTTCGGGAAGAAGTTCCGCTTCGGGAAACAGTTTCGGGTCGGCGTTCAGGACTCCGGGGACGTCTTTCCAAATCGTCAGGCTGTCGGCGCCTGTCAGGGCGGCGATAATCGCAGCGCTGTAGTCCGAGCCTTCGCGACCCAGGGTAGTTGTAGCGCCGTCGGGGTTCGAACCGATAAAGCCCTGTGTGATGTAACATTTCGTAGCGTCGGGGAACGAAAAAACGCCGGCAAGTTTCGATTCCGTTTTATCGAAATACACCCTCGCTTCGCGAAACTGGCTGTCGGTAGTGATAAAATTCCGCGCATCAACAAGTTTCGACGTCCTGACGACCATGTTAACATATCCGTTGACAATGGTCGACGACAATAATTCGCCCAGCGAAACAATTTGCCCGTAACAGTAATCGAAATCGCGGTTCCGGTTGTTCTCCGTGAAACGGATAACTTCGTCAATCAACGATTTAACCGAACCTTTCAGCCCCTGTACTGTCGAACAGTTCATTTCCGCCAATCCATCAATTATATTATAATGGTAATCTCCGATTTCGGACAAAATCCGCAGAATTTCGTCCGTATTTCGCTCGAAACAGGCTGCGTTCACCGCTTCCAGCATATTTGTCGTTTTGCCCATAGCCGAAACAACAACAATGAGCTTATCCTCGCATTTCGAGACGATTCTGCCAAGATTGCATACCCCTTCCGGAGAATTTATCGACGCGCCGCCAAATTTATACACCAACATATCTGTTTATCTTTTATTTTAAAACGGCAAAATTACATGAAAATCTCGAAATTCAAAACAGCGTCGTCAGAGAGGGGTGCATTGCCCTCGCAATGACGAAATACGACAATATTCAGTTGACACGACAGTAGTACCTGTGAGCGGCGCAGGTAGTACCTGTGAGCGGCGCAGGTAGTACCTGTGAGCGGCGTAGGTAGTACCTGTGAGTGGCGTAGGTAGTACTTGTGAGCGGCGCAGGTAGTACTTGTGAGCGGCGTAGGTAGTACCTGTGAGCGGCGCAGGTAGTACTTGTGAGCGGCGTAGGTAGTACCTGTGAGCGGCGTAGGTACGTACCGAGCGACCTCTTAGGTACGTACCGAGCGACCTCTTGCTGATATTTTTATTTCGGATTTGCTCTCGGCGAATAGTTTTCCTGCCATATCTTGCCGACAGACAGATATTTCAAATTGTCGCAATGCCGAAAGGACGAGGATTACTTCACCCCCTCATGTTTGCAATGATGATGCGACAATTTGAATTTTTAAATCGACGTAGTCAAATGTATCCGTCAGAGAGAAGTATTTCAAATTTTAACCACAAAGGCACAAAGGCACAAAGGGCACAAAGTTTTAGGCTCTGCCCATAGAAAACAGCCGGCGCAAATCCGACGGTTCCATCCGTGTTTGGGTGTACGACAAAATTCCCCATTCGCTATAATTAATTATAATTTTTTTGTTGATACAATAAAGTTTTTTACTTTTGCAAATTGAAATTTTATGATGTACGACGAAATATATGGTTAAGTATCAGAGATTACTGTTAAAATTGAGCGGCGAATCCCTTATGGGAAAGAGCAGTTATGGAATAT
>JAIRLF010000313.1 GCA_031259655.1 Prevotellaceae bacterium | reverse complement strand
CATATTATTTTAAGCAAAACAACGTGGAAAGAACATGGGTCTTTTCTATGGAAAAAGATATTCGCCAATACATCAAAATTAAAGACAAAGTCTATCATACGAACAGGATAAAAAATGACTTGACGAGTTTTCCCGACCGTCTTTATATTTGTTCCTATATTTATGGGAATTATATGCATGAAGTTTGGCATGAGGATTATCTTGTTGATGTTATTACATACAATTATTTTGCCGATAGCGACGTCGATAAAATTTTTGTTGAAGGTCTTGGGGAAGTAACGGATGAGGATATTATTATTGTGCTCATGAGATTGAAAAAATAAACGAAAAAGATACTGTTATTACTTTTGGGTTTGACTGTATTTGCCTGCAAAGACAAAAAACTGACAGAAGCCCAACAAATTGTCAGCGAATGGGTAGCAAAGGAATTCGTTTGCGAGCATCTGATATTGTCGGTTTGCGGTTTAATAATCTGGATTGGGAAAAGAATATTATCCATTTTTCACAATATAAAACCGACCGGACAATAGAACTCCCATTACTTGTTATAAACACATCTGGTTGTTAACTGTTAATTCTTAATGCCATTTATCTATTTATAGCATTTAGATTTAGTACCTTTACTACCGTAATTATCCACCCATACACAAGGATTTCCGCATCTCTGGTATCCTAATCCTTCATATTCCGAACGCCGTATGTGTATCATTTCTTCCACGGCGCAAAGGTAACTATTTTTTTCTTTTCAAACATTTTTTTACTTTTATTAATTTTCCATTCCTTAGTCCCCCCTGCTGAGTCCGCCCCAAAATTAAAGTTTTTTGCCTGTTATTCAAAAAAGGATTACCTTTGTGTCGTATTTAAAAAAAAATACATCAAAATATTTGAACATGAAAAAGTTTAACAGATTATTTAACAAGTTAGTTGCAATAGTAACAATTGTATTGACAAGTAATTGTGTAGGAGGTCAATCGACAGAGTTTAAGACTTCCGACAAATTTTCGCTTTTGTGGGAAATCACGGGCAAAAGTTTAGAAAAGCCTTCGTATTTGTTTGGAACGATTCACATCTATGATTCGGCGATATTCAAAATTCCGGCGGAAGTTTATACTGCGATTGAGTTGTGCGATAATTTCGCATTGGAAATAGATATGAACAGTATCGACCAAGCTAAAGTTTTTCAACGAATTATGATAGCCGACCCCGACAGCGCCCTCAACAAACTTCTCGAACCGGACATATATAACGAAATACGGGAAATCCCTTTCATAAAAATGATGGGAGATGCGGTGAATATGATGAAACCACTTTATATTCAACAATATATTTTGATTCAAAACCCCATGACACTTCAGTCTGTCGAATTGAATTTGAACAGTTTTGCAAATAAAAAATCCAAAAATATAACAGGAATAGAAACAATCGACGAACAATTCGACGCAATAGACGCAATCTCGTTATTAGAACAGGCTCAAGGAATTAAAGATATTTACGATTACTGCAAACGCGAACAGCTCGGATTTGCCGAAGCCGGCAAAAAAGTGTTTAACTTAATACAGGTTACCTATAAAGAACAAGATTTTGAGAGACTTGTCAATCTCGAAGACGAATTTAAAATGACCTCAAGTTCTTCCGCTTTCGATTCGACATTCATTGGCAAACGCAACATCAATATGGCAGACCGTATCGACGATTTCCTCAAAGAGGATAAAACTCTGTTTGTCGCAGTTGGCGCCATGCACCTTCCCGATTACAAAAATTTGCAGGGAGTGGTCGCTCTCCTCAAAGAAAAAGGATATAATCTCCGACCGATTTTAGTTGATTTGAAAACTGATTGAAACGCCGGAGTATGAAAATATTGATAGTTGAAGACGAAACAGTTGCATATACAAATCTGAAAAAGATTGTTTACGAAATCGACCCCGAAATAGAAGTCATCGGAAACACGGAAAGCGTTAAACAGACTGTCAAAAGATTACGCGAAACAACGAATCTTCCCGACTTGATTTTTATGGATATACATCTTTCGGACGGCTCGGCTTTCAACATATTCAATCTGATTACGGTAGAGATTCCTATTGTGTTCACTACCGCCTACGACGAATATGCTATCGAAGCCTTCAAAGTCAACAGTATAGACTATTTGCTGAAGCCCATTGAACTCGAAGAGGTCAGACGGGCGCTGGATAAATTCAAGAAATTTAACAAACAGGATATTACTCAATACTTAAGCGTATTACCTCAACTTATATCTCCACAAGACAGATATCCCGAAAAAATACTGATTCCGGTAAACGACAAACTGATTCCAATCGCATTAGACAATGTATCATGCTTTTATACTACCGACGAAAAAACTACAGTCATCCTGAGAGGAAATAAGCATTACCCGTACAAGAAAACGCTCGACAGTATCGCTCAATCGTTGAATCCCAAACATTTTCTCCGCGTCAACAAACAACATATTGTCGCCAAAAAAAGCATCCTCAGTATCACTATTTGGTTCGATAGCCGCCTGATGATTACACTTGATACGGAAACGCCCGAACGAATTTTCGTCAGCAAAAACAAAGCCGCCGAATTTAAACAATGGATGACGCTTTGAGAGTTAAGAACTAAAAGTTCAGAACTAAGTCCCCCAACACCAGAGGCGCAGCCCTCAAAAAATAACTTTTTGAGAGCATACATAGTATCTGTCCGAAAACTCACAATATTCAAATATAGCAATCTATTGATTGTAAGGCTTTCAGCCTTATCCTGACGGACATAGTCCAATGTCATCAATTTAAGAAAAAGCAACGCCCTACGAATGGATATAAAGTTGACGCTCAGCCTGCATCCCGTTAGGTTTCCTGCATCCCATTAGGGATGCTTCGCTCGGTAGATTTTTTACGTCAATCTCATTTGCATCCCGTAGGGATGCATCCCTAACGGGATGCAAAAAAGGTTATATTCCGTTGGCTACCGAGCGACGCATCCCGCTGGGATGCGGGGTGTCGTTGCCGGCGTTGCCCTGTGCTAATTGATTTAGGGCTTTGACTACGTCGATTTAAAAATTCAGCCCTTTTTGTTGCGCACAAAATTACGTCGCGCTAAGTACTTAATGACCATTGTTTATGCCTGTATGTCAATATGATACAATTAAGTTACATAGGAGTTATGGATGCTTTGCTATCATCTATAAATAGCGCAAAAAATATCGAAAAAAGGAATTTTATTGCGGATTTTTCTGTCGAAATCGGTTGTTTCTATTGTTTTTTAATCGTGAAACAACAAATATTTTATCTCTTATTATCAGAGACTAAACAGCAGAAAGTCGGTCGAAATGTTCGAAAAATTTTGAGGTGTTCAAAAAAAGTCATATTTTTGAAAAAAATTAATCTTAATTTGATATGTTTAGAACAGATATATACATAAATAGAAGAAACGCCCTTAGGAATCTTGTTCCGTCGGGGGTAATATTGTTTCTTGGACACGCCGAGTCGCCTGTGAATTACCCCGGAAACACATACCGGTTCAGACAGGACAGCAATTTTTTGTACTTTTTCGGACTTAACTTGCCTCGATTAGCCGGCGTAATCGATATTGAGGAAGAAACAGACTGTCTCTACGGAGATGACCCTGATATCGAAGATATTATATGGACGGGAAACCTTCCATCAATGGAAGAACTCGCGGCTCGAGCGGGAATTAGTTCCGTGTGGCCATACCGCGATTTACGAATCAAGCTGTTATCGGCTATCAGGAAGGGACGCAAAATTCATTTCGCTCCTCCATATCGTGGCGACAGCAAGATAATTCTATCGGAACTGTTAGGCATACGAATCGGTGAATTAGACAATTATGCGTCGAAAAAACTGATAAGGTCAATTGTGCAGCTTCGTTCCGAAAAAGAACCTTGCGAAATCGAAGAAATCGAAAAAGCCTGCGACACAGGATACGAAATGCATACGCTTGCAATGCGACTATGCAAACCTGGAATATTTGAGTATCAGATTACAGGAGTAATGGAGGGAATTGCCGGCGCGGCAAATGGAATGACGTCGTTCCCAAGCATACAGTCGCAAAATTCGGAAATATTGCACAACCACAGTCACAACAACATTCTCCAAAGCGGAAAAATGCTTGTTACCGACGCCGGCGCCGAAACATACATGGGCTATGCATCCGATTTTACGCGCACAATCCCTGTGGACGGTAAATTCACTGCAAAACAGTTGGATATATACAACATTGTGCTTGCGGCAAACAATCTCGCTCAAGAAATCGCCAAGCCCGGAACGTTCTATTTCGATGTGCATATTGCTGCCGCTAAAGTCATTGCCGAAGGTTTGAAAAACGTCGGTCTAATGAAAGGCGATGTGGATGATGCCGTGCAATCGGGAGCGCACGCTTTGTTTTTCCCTCACGGACTTGGACACATGATGGGGCTTGATGTTCACGATATGGAAGACCTTGGCGAAAAATATGTCGGTTACGATGACGAAATACAGCGTTCGACACAGTTTGGAACGGCGAATCTTCGTCTGGGACGCCGGCTGAAAAAGAATTTCGTCCTGACCGTAGAACCCGGAATATATTTTATCCCCGCCCTGATTGCTAAATGGGAGACAGAAAAGATAAACAGCTCGTTTATCAACTTCCGGAAAGTGAAAGAATATCTTGATTTCGGAGGCATCCGCCTGGAAGATAATATCGTCGTAACGGATGAGGGATGCCGGCGACTGGGACAAAAACGAATCCCGATAACAAAAGAAGAAGTTGAAGAAGAAATGAATAAATAATAATAACAATATTAATATATTAAAGCAATGAAATCAGTACTTGGAATGGGCAATGCATTGGTCGATATTTTAGCAGTTGCCGAAAACGAAAAATTACTCAAAAAATACAAGCTTCCGAAAGGAAGTATGCAGCATGTCAGCGAACAGAAAGCCGACGAAGTATATCTCGACCTTAAAGAAATCGGAGCTTCGGTTGTCGCGGGAGGCTCGGCGGCGAATACCATCGCCGGAATATCGAAGTTAGGGCTGAAAACAGGATTCTTAGGCAAAGTAGGAAACGACGAATTAGGCAATTTTTATGAGACCGACCTCAAAAAATTAAAAGTTCGTTCGCATTTAATCAGAGGCGAAAAAGGAACAGGACGGGCAATGGTCGTAATCAGTCCCGATTCCGAACGAACTTTTGCCGTATATCTTGGCGCCGCCGTAGAAATGACGCCGGCAAACATCGATCCGTCCATATTCGACAATTACGATTATTTTCACGTAGAAGGTTACCTTTTGCAAGACCCCAATTTGATTGAAACGGCAATGAAAACGGCTCACGATAAAGGGAAAATCGTTTCGATAGACCTTGCAAGCTATAATGTGGTTGAGGAAAATGTGGATTTTTTGCACAATTTGATTAAAAAATATGCCAATATCGTGTTTGCAAACGCCGAAGAAGCCGAAGCGTTCACAGGCGAAAAAGAACCGGAATACGCTCTGTACGATATTTCCAAATTGTGCGATATCGCTGTTGTAAAAATCGGGTCGAAAGGTTCCTGGGTGAAAGAGGGACCGAGAGTGTACCGGATTTTTGCCAATATTATTCAACCTGTTGACTTTACCGGCGCCGGCGATTTGTTCGCTTCGGGATTTCTTTACGGGCTGTCGCGGAAAGAAAATCTCCATCTATGCGCCAAAATGGGAACAATCTGCGCAGGCGAAATAATACAGGTTGTCGGAACGAAACTGCCGGACGATGTATGGAAGGATATACGTTTAAGGATAAGCCAGTTACAGTTGTAGAACATGCTTTCATCTCACGAACTCGGAAAACAGGGAGAACAACAGGCAATTGACTTTTTACGTGAAAAAGGTTATTCGATTGTTGATATCAACTGGAGATATCAACACAAAGAAATCGATATACTTGCAGAATATAACGACGAGTTGCATATTGTTGAAGTTAAGACCCGTACTTCTGCTGTGTGGCAGACTATCGACGAGATTGTGGGGGCAACGAAGCAAAAAAACATTATTGCAGCGGCAGACGCATACGTGCAACAAAACAACATCAACAAAAATGTGGTTTTCGACATTGTATATATTGTGCAAATTGGTAGAAACCAGCGTATTGAATTAATACAGGATGCTTTTCATTCCTATGATTCGGAAATTTAAACTATCTTTGCAGCCGAATTTTAATGTTTTATTCAAAGTAAATAGTTATGATAAAAGAAAAAACAGTTGCATTAGTTGCACACGACAACCGGAAAAAAGACTTGGTTGAATGGTCGGAGTTCAATGTCAACACTTTATTGAACTACAACCTCATCTGTACGGGTACCACCGGTACTCTAATTGAGACGGCTCTAAAAGCGAAACTTGGGGCGAAAAAAGATTTGTTGAAAATCACCAAGTTGAAATCGGGACCCTTAGGCGGAGACCAGCAAATGGGCTCGCTGATTGCTGAAGGAAAAATCGATTATCTGATATTCCTGTGGGACCCGATGGAGCCTCAACCTCACGATGTTGATGTAAAAGCCTTATGGAGAATTGCGTCGGTTTACAACATCCCTACGGCAATCAATCGTGCAAGCGCCGATTTCATTATTTCATCGCCTTTGATGGATTCCGATTATCGCCCGCTTGTGAAAAACTTTTCGGAATATCTTAACAGAGTCGTCGACCTCTGATGATATTTCTTTATCTGTGAATTTCACCTCTTTACCTGTAAAAAAACCACTATCACTTTCTTGTCGAGATAATACATTAATAATGAATTGTCGCGGTGAGACTATATCAAGAAGCTATCTTTAAAACTGAAGTACGCATTATCGGCAATTATGAGATGGTCGCACAGTGATATGTCAAAGAGAGCCAATGCTTTTTGTATTTTTTCCGTTAAAGATATATCTTGTTTGCTCGGGTTTGTATTCCCCGAAGGATGATTGTGAACGGCGACGACAGATGAAGCCAAACATTCGACAGCTGCTTTTGCAATAAGTTTGACGTCGACAACAGTCATATCTGTTCCGCCCATGCTGAATTTCATTTTGCTAATCACGCTGTTGCTTCTGTTGAGGTATAACATCCAAAATTCTTCGTGAGGCAAATCGGCTAATAAAGGGAAAAAGATATCGTGAATATCTTTGGAACACAAGATTTGCTCTTTTGCATGTCTGTCGGATTCTTTTCGCCGCCGTCCCAATTCCATTGCGGCGGCGATTGTCACTGCTCTTGCCGCGCCTATGCCTTTGAATTTCTGCAAATCACGGATGCTCATCTTTCCAAGTTTGTTTAAATCGTTATCGACGCTGCTCAACAAGTTTTTTGCAGAATCGACAGCCGTCATTTCTTTTGTGCCGCTTCCGAGAATTATCGCAACGAGCTCGGCATCGCTTAAAGCAAATGCGCCTTTTGCCGTCATTTTTTCCCTCGGACGGTCTTCTTCCGCCCACGATTTTATTGTAAGTCTTTTATTCTCTTCCATGATAATGACATTTCATTGCCGCAAATGTAATGATTTTTTCGTAAAACAAGGATCAGAATTTACAGAATTTTAGAATTGAACAGAATGGTTTATTATGACAGCCGGCGCCGCCGGGTAGGTAAGGGGAATTTCACCCCAAACCTCCCACAGAACCGAACGTGAAAGTCTCCCCTCATTCGGCTCGTCTTATCTTAACCGGTTTATCGGTTTGTTTGTTACTCTGTTTTCGAATCCTCCTAAGTAAAACTTAGTTGTTCTTAACTGAAATAACTTGATAAGCCGCCCTCTTCGCTCCATTGCCATTACAGCAACTTCTTCACTACTACGAGGCAGTCCGCCCCCATCTTGAGCTTCGGTACTCTCGCCTTACGGGTTCTCCGCTTTCGGCTTATCCCTTTGCATCTCACGATGAGTTCCCGCGGTTCCGTAAATTACCCCGAATACAGGTCATGCTGTTTATACACCGGACGCCGTGCAAGCAGTAAACAGGTGACCCTTGCACTTTTTCCCGGAATTGCTAAGAGACCCCGGTTTTGACGCCGTCTAATTAAGTTTCGATGCTTCTTCAACAGTTCACTTGCGTTCATCTCCTGTATCCACACCTGACAGTTTTATTACTGCCTTTTGAATGTATTGTTCACTACCAATTCGTTTCCGAGATCAGCAGCATACACCGGTTTGAAACCTCCTCCTGTAAGGCGATTCCGGTAGGACATACTACCATGTAATTTACAGCTCTACGCATGGCAGCCACT
>JAIRLF010000125.1 GCA_031259655.1 Prevotellaceae bacterium | reverse complement strand
TTTTCGATACACATAATATATTGCCCTGCAATACCTACGTATACTTCTGTGATATCGATTCCCGTTTCGGCTCTGATTGCTTCCAATGTCGGGATAACGGCGTTTGTAACTTTTTGGATATGTTCTACCTGTCCGCGTCTAACCCCCACCGAGGGGGCTTCGTTGTAGGCTACAATACGGTAATAGCCGTTTTGGGTTTTTTCGCCTACGATACTGACCACTTTTGTGGTTCCCAAATCTATTGCAACTATATGTTCAGGCGTCATTATATTTTCTCCTTTTGCTCGTATAACACATTTTTTATCATTTTCATAAACGATTTTAACGGCGTTTTATCTTCTTCGTCTATTATGTTTATGTCTTCGATTTCGGATTCGGATTCGAGTTTATCTTCGATTCGTTTATCTTCGATTCGGTCGTTGGCGCGATTATGGACTGGTGTTTCGGATTCGCTGTCGGACCCGCACATTATCAAGCCCACGGCTGTCGAATATCTGGGATGAACGACCTCTTTCGGCGAGTTTTCGGAGACATAGAGCGGTTTGCCGATTTTCACGTCCATACCTGTTTTCAGTTTGACAAGCTCGCGCAGATGCGTGATTTGCGAGCCGCCGCCGGTGAAGACTATTCCCATTTTGAGTTGACGGGGGTTGTTCGTGTATGTCCTGATTTCGAACAGAAGCATGTCTATGATTTCGACTATACGGGCTTCGATGATGCTTGCCAGCGATTTGAATGATATTTCGCGGGATTCGCGACCGTTGCTTCCGGGAATTGCGATAATATGATTTTCGGGAACCATCGACGATATGCACGAACCATACTGTATTTTAATCTTTTCCGCATCGCGCAACGTGATGTCGCAGCCCGTTTTGATATCGTGCGTGATTGTATTGCCTCCGAAAGGGATTATGGCGGTGTGCCGTATCACTTTTTTGTGGTAAATCATCATGTCGGTTGTTCCTCCGCCCATATCTACCATCACGACGCCCAAATCCTTTTCGTCTTCGGTAAGAACGGCTCGAGCCGAAGCCATCGGTTCGAGGATAAGCTCTTTCAGCGAAAGATTCAGCCGTTCGACACATATTTCCGTATGCCGCGTGGAGATGCCTTTTTCGATTATCACCATGAAATTCCCCACGAGCCGGTGTCCCAAACGTCCGACGGGGTCGGTAATATCGTCGACATTGTCGATGCTGTATGTCTGCGGGATGACGTGTATAATTTTTTCGCCCGTATTGACATGCAGTTTGCGGGCGTTCGATTTGAGTGTGTCGATTTCGTCTGAGGTAATCAGTTTTTCATATTCCGGGCGCAATATCTCCGTCCGGTTTTCGACATACCGTATGTGTAGCCCTGCGATGCCTACATATACTTCCTCGATTCCGGATATTCCCGAGGTAGACTTGATATTGTCCAGCGTGTTTTTTACTACGCCGACAACGTTCATTATGTTTTCGACCTGACCATGCCTGATGCCTGTCGACGGCGCTTCGGAATAGGCTAAAATATTGATTCGTCCACGATTATTCCTTTCGCCTATAATGCTTACTACTTTTGTAGTTCCTAAATCTATTGCTGCCAAATAGTCTGCCATAATATCTTATTTTAATTACTTTTAACTGCCACTATCTGTCTGTTGAACCTAAGGTCGAGAACCGTATATCGAGCCTCGTTTGCGCTGCGGTAATACGGATTTACTTTCTTATAGAAGGTCAACAGATTGTTTAATTTTTTTTCGTATCCATGCAATTGCCCGAAACGTACCAGATGACTATCCGAACAAACAACAAATTCCACGTTCCGGTTTTCGTCGATGTCTATCTGCTGAATTTGCGCGTTCCAAAACGGAACCTTAGCTACGAAACCTGCAAAAGCCAACAGATTAGTTGCGAAAACGGGGTCGTTCAAGGTTTTCCCGAAGGCAGGCAAACGGATTTTGCCCGTCACCAAAGGCACGTCGTACGAATATCGCGCCGAAACGGGGAACGCTATACCGATGTCGTCGAGATAACACGAACCCGAAGCGGTCATTATGCGCAAAACCGGTATCCGCTGTTCGATTTCCACGTGCATGACGCTGTCTCCCGTTTGATACACCGTCGCGTTTTTTACTGAACTTTGCGATGTTACCAATTTCGCCGTTTTCATTATCACTTCATCATTAAGAGGTTTGCCTTTCCCGGCTACCTTGCTCTGTTCTATCATTTTCCTAATACCATCGGCAGTTATCAACTTCGCAACTTCCGAATTGTTTATTTTTACATCAATCTCTTTACACAAAAGGTCGCCCTTTGCACTGCACATATATATGAGCAGGCAAATTATTACTCCTAACACCGATAAACTAAGAATAATCCTTTTCCAAGCAATTTTTCTTTCTGCCATTCTATCTGTATACAATCGGCGCAAAGGTAAACAATATTTGTTTCATAAAACGTCAATTTTCGGTATTTATTGAAACTTTTTATGCACAATACTTGTATTGCTCTTGTTTTAAACATGTTTTGAATGTATAATATTTGCGGAAAAATAACCGAAACCCGACTAAAATAAACTGTTTCCCCCTAAACAATCGAAGAATTTTCTTTAAACTCTCCAATCCTGTATATAGACATTAGATATTATTCAATGTCTCCTGCACTGTGCAGCGTTCGTTCAAGTAATACATCAAAAAAATCCCATGCGTCAAAAAACAAATTTCTTCGCATGGGATTTTGTCGTACACCCGATTAAGCGTGCGTCAGCCCAATCTAAAATCTAAAATCCCAAAATCGTAAATCCCAAAATCGTAAATCCCAAAATCTAAAATCCTCAGTATTCTGTCACCACGATTACGATTTCTTTGTTAAAGACCCCACCGACACAACTGCCGCTTGTGTTGTAGGTGAATGAGAATTTTTTAGCATTTGCATCGCCGTGGTAGACGGATGTCGGGAAAGCGGCGTCCTGCCAGGCGAGATATGCGTCGAATACTAATGTGCCGGAATAGGATGACGATATCGGGAATGGCTTCAGATACTGATTGAGAGCGGGGTTGTACGACCATGTTCCGCCGTTGATTTCGAGACCGAGTATCCGGTTGATATTGATATTCCGGCTACGGAGTTCGTCCTTACAGACTGCGACAGTGTCGGTACGGCGGAGGAAGCGGTCTTTTAGCGGGTGTATGTACGCTATGGCTGTGCTTGTTCCGCATTTCGACGTCATCGAGTACTTGTATTTAAACGTGCCTGTTATCCCTGCGATATTGATTTCGCCGGTGTTCGGATTGAGGACATTCGGAGCGGCGACAGTAA
>JAIRLF010000261.1 GCA_031259655.1 Prevotellaceae bacterium | reverse complement strand
TCGGCAGAATGAATCTTGATCCCTTCGGAAACCGGCAAACTTTCGACCACGCTCCATCGCATTCCATGTTTTTCGATTTCGGTTTTCACGGCCATGATTTCCGGCACCGGCCAGATCTCGCCGGGATTTATATGATGCAGGGCCGTAACAATCCCTTCAACTCCCATTTGTTGGATGTATGCTAAAGATACGGAATCATTTTCCCCGAACCATCTCCACGTTTTTTCAAGCGCCATATTGAAATAATTAATAATGTTTCCTGATATAAAAATTAAACAATGACAATAGTACACACTCCAGATAACCGTTAGATTGCATGGATTTGCTCGCTGAAATGACCACCAGGGTCTTCCTGCCCGGAGGGGATACACTCGCCGATTCATTCAATTTGCCGGCTCCGAAGAGAATGTGGGCCGGTATAAAATGGTTAAAGTCATTCATCGTCTACTGTCTTGTTTTTGTCAGCAAAATTAGATGAAAAACATGAGATTTCCAAGCGTATGAAATAAAAATCAAGATCATCCCCCCTTGTTGCACTTGCCTCCGTACTCTCTCACGTACAACTGCTATCAAAAAATTGAAACAGATTGTGAAATTGCACGAGGGGCAGGAAGTGCAGGTTGTCGAACTCAAAGACCGCCCAAAGACATCAAAAATTTATAACAGGACACTTTTGTGGATTTAAGGTCTTATATTTAATTGTAAGAGTTGACAGTTTCGTCTCCCGCACTCGGCGAATGCAAAAAACAATGGTGGTTCACCGAATCTACCAAATTATTTGATTGCGGATTTTAGGGAAATAATAATTAACTTTGCGGTCTGTAATTAGCGTTTTTTAAGATGAAACACCTATTTTTATCCGCATTTGTTCCGACAGTTGCCGTCATGTTGTTGGTTTTGGGATGTAAAGACCGATTGGCGGACAATTTTGCCTCGCCGCCCGACACTATGACCACAGGCGTGTACTGGTACTGGATTAACGACAATATTTCGAAAGAAGGCGTTGTTGAGGATTTGCTGGCGATGAAGAAAGCCGGTATCAATTCCGTATTTATCGGGCATATCGGCAGCCAGCCGACTTCGTATGGCAAAGTTAAACTGTTTACCGACGAATGGTGGGAAATAGTACACACCGCCATGAAAACCGCCGGCGAACTCGATATCGAAATCGGCGCGTTCAACTGTCCCGGATGGAGTCAGTCGGGCGGACCATGGATTACCGCCGGACAAACAATGCGGCATCTTGTCGCATCGGAAACGCCGGTGACGGGAGGCGGAAAGGTAACCGTCGGACTGCCGGTTCCACAACAGCCCACGATGTATAAGGAATGGGGAGATTACTTTGTCAATAACGAAGACAAACCGTCGCCGTATTTTCAGGATGTAAAAACGCTGGCAATTCCCGTGCCGAAAGATTACCAGCTTAATCTGTTCGATATTTCGGGAGCGAAAGCGACGGCGTCAAACATGCGTAAACCCGACGGCGTCAAACTCGTTTTTCCTGTGCCGGATGTTCCGGCGACCTCGCCGCTGTCGGTAACGCATATCGTCCCGAAAAACGAAGAATCGTCTGTTACGCTGCGGCTTCCGAAACCCTGCGACGCTCGTTCGCTCTGCATCTATCCTGCGAGTCGCTGTCAGGGCGAGGGCGAGTTGCAGGCAAAGGTCAACGGACGGTTCATCACTGTCGCAACGTATCCGATTTATCGCATATTTCCCACTCCTATTGTGGGATATACCCCGTATGCGCCTGTTGTAGCGGCGTTCGATAAAGTAAGTTCCGACGAATACCGTATTATCTTCCGCAATTTCGACGACGTCGCCGCTATCGGCAAAATATCTCTCACGCCGACAGCCATGCTCGACAAATATCCCGATAAAACGCTCGCCCGTATGCGTCAGGACGGCGACGTATCCTGGCCCAAATACAAATGGACGTCAGTTCTCGGCGTTCCCGCCGGCAATAACGTCGAAACGGCAATCCATCCGGAAGCCGTTATTGACGTCACGGACAAAATCCGTCCCGACGGCATGCTCGTATGGGACGCTCCCGCCGGCGACTGGCTTGTGATGCGTATCGGAATGGTTCCGAATGAGACGTTTGTCTTGCCAGTCTCGCCCGAAGGCAAAGGCTGGGAAATGGATAAACTGAATCCTGCTTTTCTTCAGCATCATTTCGACGGTTTTATCGGTGAAATGTTGCGGCGTATTCCCGCCGAAGACCGCCGGACATTCCGGAAAATCACCTTAGACAGTTGGGAAAGCGGCAGCCAAATGTTCACCGACAATTTCATCGACAGTATGAAAGCGCGGTACGGTTACGACCCAACGCCTTTTTTGCCGGTATTTACGGGACATCTTGTCGGCTCGCCCGAACAGTCCGACCGCTTTCTGTGGGACGTGCGACGGCTTGCCGCCGATATGATTAGCGACCAGATAATGCACTTCAACAGGATATTACACAAACACGGACTTAGTACCTGGCTCGAACATTATGGCGGGTGGGGATTCCCGGGCGAGTTTCTGACATACGGAAAACATGCCGATTATGTCGCCGGCGAGTTCTGGCCCGGCGGCAAGGACATGCGCAATATCGAACTCGCCGCTTCGTGCGCACATATCTACAACAAACCCAAACTGTATGCCGAAGCGTTTACAAACGGAGCCGGATATCATCATCATCCCTTCACGCTCAAACAGGAAGGCGATGCCGCAATTGCCGGCGGCATGTCGAACCCCATGTTGCACGTGTATATCGAACAGGCTTACGAAGATTTGTATCCGGGCGTGGAATCGTGGTTCGGAGTGGAATTTAACCGCAAAAACATCTGGTTTCCGCATATCGACCTGTTTACGACTTATCTGAAACGTTGCGGCTACATGATGGAGCAGGGATTGCCCGTGTCCGACGTGGCGTACTTCATCGGCGAAGACGCTCCGGCAAATATCGGTCCGTTTGGCACAAATCCGGCTTCTGTCGAAAACGGTGTGGCGATTCCCGTATTTCCGACAGGTTACAGATTTGATTATGTCAATGCCGATGTTATTATCAACTCCATGTCGGTGAAAGACGGGCGGATTGTGTTGCCGCACGGGATTTCGTACCGGCTTCTTGTGCTGCCGCCGTTCAGGACGATGCGTCCGGAGGTGTTGAAAAGCGTCGAACGGTTAGTTTCCGAAGGCGCTGTCGTGCTGGGCGAGGCGCCGGAACGTTCGCCGAGTTATCAAAACTATCCCGACGCCGATAAGGAACTGACCGCTCTTGCCGGTAAAATGTGGGGCGACAAATCGGTCGGGCAACGTTCCTGCGGAAAGGGTCTCATCCTGTCGGGAATGACGATAGAGGAGGCGCTCAAAACGCTCAACATCGTTCCCGATGTGAAGATGGACGCTAATCTGGTGTACGGACATCGTACTCTCGATGACAGGGAAATCTATTTCATCGCAAATCAAAGCGACGAAACAATACTGACGTTCCCGGAATTTCGCGTTTCCGGCAAACAACCCGAACTGTGGAACACCGTCACGGGAAAAAAACGTATCCTGCCTGCATTCAAACAGACGGAGGTCTCGACAATCGTGCCGTTACAGTTACAGGCTCGCGAAAGTATGTTTATTGTCTTCTCCGGAAAAGGAACTCCGAAATCATACGAGGTAAAGGATAATTTCCCTGAGCCCAAAACTCTTGTCGAGATAACTGCGCCGTGGACAGTGAAGTTTGAATCCGACAAAGTCAGGCGCGGACCTTCGGAGCCTGTGATTTTCGACAAACTGCAATCGTGGTCGCTGAGCGAGGACGCACGTATCCGCTACTATTCCGGAACCACCGTTTACAACAATTCGTTCACGCTCGACGCCAAACCTTCCGGCGAGATTAGCATCGATCTCGGAAAGGTCGGCGTGATGGCAAAGGTGAAAATCAACGGCAAATACGCCGGCGGAGCATGGACGTATCCTTATCGGGTAGATATCACCGACGCTGTGAAGTCGGGCGAAAATACCGTCGAAATCGAAGTGGTAAACACTTGGGCAAATCGCTTTATCGGCGAATCGGCTTTGCCAAAAGAAGAACGCATCGTGAAACCGCTGTATAATAACTGGAACGCTTCCTCTAAATTACAGAATGCAGGATTGCTGGAAACAGTGAAAATCGTGGAATAACCCGTATGAAAGAACAACTGATAAGGATTGGAAAAACGAAGATTTGAAAAACGCTGAGTTAGAACTCATTTGAGCGCTTATAGCGAAGTTGTTATCAAATTTATTTTCGATTTAAAATAAATTTATACTACTTTTGCGCCCGTATTTTAGAATGAGATAAGAAGTATAAATGTCTGATATAATTGAACAGGAAAACAATTCCGAAGAGTTGGAGAATGGAGACGAAATCGTCTCATTAAGTGAAGAATCGTTAGAAAAAACAGGTAAATACGATAGCCTGATACACGAGGCCGAAATACATCGGTTGTCGGGTATGTTCAAAGAGTGGTTTCTTGATTATGCCTCTTATGTGATACTCGAACGCGCTGTGCCGCATATCGAAGATGGGCTGAAACCTGTTCAGCGGCGTATTTTGCACTCAATGAAATTGTTGGACGACGGAAGGTTTAATAAGGTCGCCAACATAATCGGTTCGACAATGCAGTTTCATCCTCATGGCGACGCTTCGATTGGCGACGCATTAGTTCAACTCGGACAAAAAGACTTACTGATTGAGACACAGGGCAATTTCGGGAACATACTGACCGGAGACGGAGCTGCTGCGCCTCGTTACATCGAAGCGCGTCTGTCGAAGTTTGCACTCGAAGTGGCTTTCAACAACAAAACCACATTTTGGATGGATTCGTACGACGGTCGTAACAAAGAACCGATAACCTTGCCGATGAAGTTTCCTTTGCTGCTTGCGCAGGGAGTCGAAGGCATAGCCGTTGGTTTAGCGTCGAAAATTTTGCCTCACAACTTCAACGAACTCATCGACGCCTCGATAGCATACCTTAAAGGCGAGCCCTTTGAGATATTTCCCGATTTCCCGACCGGAGGATTTGCCGATTGCAGCAATTACAATCAGGGGCAGCGAGGCGGCAAAGTGAAAATCAGAGCGAAAATATCGAAAATCGATAACAAAACTCTTGCAATCACCGAAATACCTTATGGGCTTGATACTTCGAAATTGATTGATTCCATTATCAAAGCCGGCGAAAAAGGGAAAATCAAAATAAAGAAAGTAGATGACAACACAGCCCAAAACGTCGAAATAATCATTCACTTACCTGCCGAAACATCGGCAGATGTTACTATCGACGCTTTGTACGCTTTCACCGCCTGTCAAATAGCTCCTTCGACATACGCCTGCGTAATCAGGGACAATAAACCGGCGTTTATTTCGGTACACGAGATTCTCACATCCTCTACCGTTCAAACAAAATATCTGTTAGGCAGAGAATTGGAAATAAAAATTGAGGAACTCGAAGAAGATTGGCATTATTCATCGTTAGAAAAGATATTTTTTGAAAAACGAATATACCGCGAACTCGAAAAAGATTCGGCTTCGTGGGAAGAGCAACTCTCGGCTATCGAAAAAGCGTTCGAACCGTTTAAAAACATGTTAAACAGGGATATATCCAAGGAAGATATCGTTAAACTCACCGAAAAACCTGTGAGACGCATATCGAAATTCGACATCAAAAAAGCCGAAGAACATATCAAAAACCTTGAAACAGAGATTGAATCCGCAAAAAAATCTTTGGCAAACCTCACAGCATACACTATTGAATATTTCAGAAAGATAAAGCGAAAATACGGAGCCGGAAGAGAACGTAAAACCGAACTCCGCAGTTTCGACGTGATTAAAGCGACAGAAGTAGTCGTTGCCAATCAAAAACTGTATGCAAATATAAAAGAGGGTTTTGTGGGATACGGCAGCGATATCAAAAAGGACGAAAACGCCCAATATATCTGCGATTGCTCGGATATCGACGAAATAATAATATTCTTCAAAATCGGAAAATATCTGGTAACAAAAATTCAGGAAAAGGCTTTTGTCGGGAAAGATATTTTGTATGTAAACGTCTTCAAACGAGATGATTCACGCACTGTTTACAACATGATTTACCGCGACGGACGTATGGGTCCCATCATGATGAAACGTTTTTGCGTGACAGGGATAATGCGCGACAAAGAATACGACGCAACAAAGGGCAATCCGAACTCGCAAGTCCTGTATTTCAGCGGAAACCCCAATGGCGAAGCGGAAATCTTGAAAATATATTACAAGCCTCGTCCCCGATTAAAAAAAACAATCGAAGAGCTTGATTTCTCTACTCAATTAGTGAAAGGAAAAAACACCATAGGCAGCATACTCAGCAAAAACGCCATTCACAAGATTGTCTTGAAAGAAAAAGGCGAATCTACTCTCGGCGGTCAAAAAATATGGCTCGATAACGAACGAAACAAGCTAAATAACGAAAACAGAGGACTCTATCTTGGCGAATTTTTCCCAAACGACAAAATCCTCGTATTGACCAAACAGGCTTACTATTATACAACTTCGTTCGATTTGGTAAACAGATACGAAGACGATATTCTTGTAATCAAAAAGTTAGACCCCGACGAAGTCTTTACCGTAATATATTTTGACGCCCAACAAAAGTTATACTGCGTGAAACGTATAACTTTCGATAAATCCACGAACAAAGAACGATTTATCGACGAAGATTCCGCATCATACCTTGTTGATTTCTCAATAGATAAATATCCGCAAATAAAAGTGGCTTTCGCAGGGAAACATATCAAACACAAGCCGGAACTGATTGACGTGGAAGAATTTGTCCCGGTAAAAAATCCCAAAAGCAGAGGACGCAAACTGTCGACGCGCGAAGTGGGCGAAGCAAAGTTTGTCGAACCTTTGGACAAAAATTCGCCGGCAACCGACAATGACGACAATAACAAATTGCCGCCAAATACACCCGAAGGTACGCCGATTCAAATGTCTTTGTTATGAAAATCGTCGAACAATTCACAAAAAATACAATGTTGTCCGTCATTGAACAACAATTAGTTGAAATAAAAAGTTGAAATTTTTTCATAAAAAGATACGATGAATCAAAATATTTTTTTTACCTTTGCGCCGCGAAACATTAAACAATTTGCATTGTTCAATGTTGTTAGTACAACCGACAATAATCAACATTGCGGTAAAGATGTGCAAGATAATCATGGTCAAAAAAAATTAGATACTTTATTTTGATATAAAGAAAAAAAATACACTAAATTAAATTTGTATGTTTACACAAGAAGAATTAGCTTCTAAAACTCTACCTGAGTTACAACAGATTGCTAAAAGTATGGGAGTTTCCAAGATTAGGGCTTACCGAAAAGAAGATTTGATGAAGTTCATCCTCGGCGAAAACTATGTAAGTAATAAATCCGATGATGATGTTACATTTGATGAAACGGACGCTAATGACGAGCCGACTGAAAATCTCGTTCACCTGAGTGAACCTGAGACCAAAATTGTTAAAACGAAACGACCTGTCGGTAGACCGAGACGTATACCTTTAGAAGTAGAATCAA
>JAIRLF010000208.1 GCA_031259655.1 Prevotellaceae bacterium | reverse complement strand
ACGTCATCCTCCAAAATCGTCGAACATAATCATTTCGTCGGGAACGCCGAGGCTATCGAGCATTTTCACGCAGGCGGAGTTCATCATAGGAGGTCCGCACATATAGAACTCGATATCTTCGGGAGCTTCATGGTCTTTGAGATAAGAATCGAATATCACCTGATGAATAAAGCCTGTTTTTCCGTTCCAATTATCGTCGGGTTTAGGGTCAGAGAGGGCTATAGTGAATTTAAAATTCGGGAAAGCCTTTTCTATTGCGTGGAAATCTTCTTCGTAGAAAATTTCGCGTCGAGAGCGTGCGCCGTACCAGAACGTAACTTTTCTACCGGTTTTGAGCGTATGGAAGAGGTGGAAGATATGCGAGCGCATCGGCGCCATACCTGCTCCGCCGCCGATAAACATCATTTCGTTATCGGTTTTACGCAGGAAAAACTCCCCGTAGGGACCCGAAATCGTTACCTTGTCGCCCGGTTTACGCGAAAACACGTACGAAGAACAGACGCCCGGGTTCACGTTCATGAACGCCTTAGTCGCTCTGTCCCAGGGAGGAGTAGCGATACGGATGTTCAGCATGATAATATTTCCTTCGGCGGGATGGTTTGCCATCGAATAAGCGCGGAAAGTACTTTCGGGGTTTTTCATTTTCAAATCCCAGATTTTCAAGTTATCCCAATCTTCGCGATATTCTTTTTGCACGTCAATATCCTTCGAGAAATCCACTTCGCAGGGAGGGATATCGATTTGAATATATCCGCCCGACTTAAAGTTAAGTGTTTCGCCTTCGGGCAGTTTGACCACAAATTCCTTAATAAAGGTAGCGACATTTCTGTTGGAAACGACTTCGCATTCCCATTTTTTTATACCCAAAACCTCTTCGGGTACGCCGATTTTAATATTCTCTTTGACTTTCACCTGACAGCCCAGACGCCAATTGCTTTGTTGCTGTTTACGGGTAAAAAATCCTGTTTCGGTGGGCAACATTGTCCCGCCGCCTTCAAAGACCTGACATTTGCACATTCCGCAAGTTCCGCCGCCGCCACAAGCCGAGGGCAGGAATATTCTGTTATTCGAAAGCGTTGCAAGTATCGACGAACCCGGCGCGACCTCTATATCCTTTTCGCCGTTGATATTCAATGTTACCGAGCCCGATGGAGAGAGTTTTGCCTTAGCATAAAGCAAAAGACCGACCAATATTAAAATCAGCGCTAAAAAAACCACGATAGCCGAGATAATTATCAGGGAATTATCCATAATTTCTATAATTTATTTCGTTTTTATTTAATTTATTTTTATTTCTATACCCGAAAAACTCATGAAAGCAATAGCCATTAATCCTGTAACGATGAACGTTATGCCGAGACCTTTCAATGCCGGCGGCACTTTCGAATAAGCCATTTTTTCACGTATTGCCGCGATGCCGATGATTCCCAGCATCCAGCCTATGCCCGAACCAAAACCGAAGACCGAAGCCTCCGCAATGGTCGAATACTCGCGTTCCTGCATAAAAAGCGAAGCGCCAAGCACAGCGCAGTTTACCGCTATCAACGGCAAAAAGATACCCAACTGATTGTATAGTGTCGGAGTAAATTTCTCAACAATCATTTCGACCACCTGCACTATCCAGGCAATGACCGCAATGAATACAATGAAACTCAGAAAACTAAGGTCAACATCCCTGTATTGTTCCCCAAGCCACGATAATGCGCCCGCTTGCAGAAGATATTTGTTTATCAGATAATTGACCGGTACGGTAATCAAAAGCACAAAGACAACAGCCGTACCCAAACCCAAAGCAGTGCTTACTTTCTTCGAAACAGCCAAATATGAGCACATTCCCAGAAAGTAGGCAAAAATCATATTGTTGATAAATATCGACTGTATAAATATTTCTATCAAATTTTCCATTAAATCTGCGTTTTAAATATATTCGTAATTACTTCTATCTGTTAAAGTTCTTGGCAAAGAAACCCATCGTACATTTATACATTTGCAATCGGTTTTCTTCGTGTCCGTAACCATGTCCTTCGTTATATTTGACCATATACGGGACATCGAAACCTTTTTCGCGCAATTTCACGACTATCTGGTCCGATTCGTTGATATTGACGCGCGGGTCGTTGGCGCCCTGAATGACAAACAGCGGTTTTTTAATCTTATCTATCTGATATACCGGCGACGCTTCTTTGGCTATTTCCGCTTCTTCGGGATTGTCCAAATCGTACCATATTTCTTTCACCATTTCGATAAGCGGTTTCCAGTATTCGGGGAAAGATTCAAAAAACGTAAAAATGTTTGCAACTCCAACATAATCAACTCCGCATGTATACAAATCGGGCGTCTTTATCAGTCCCATAAGCGTGGCATATCCGCCATGACTTCCTCCGTAAATCGCTATTTTACTTTTGTCTATCCAGCCCTGTTCGACAACATATTTCACTCCGTCTTCCACATCGTCCATCACTTTGCGTCCTATCTGTTTGAAGCCTGCGCGCAAAAATTCTTTGCCGTATCCGCCCGAAATACGGAAATTCACTTGCAGAGTGGCATATCCGCGACTGGCAAATAGTTGAGATTCGGGATTGAAACCCCAGGAATCGCGAATACCTTGCGGACCGCCGTGCGGATTGACAATCAGGGGAACTTTTTTGCCTTCCAAAGCGGCTTTGGGTAAAGTGATATAGCCATGAATAGTAAGCCCATCGCGGCTTTTGAATGTTATCGGTCGCATTTCCGCCATATCGGCTTCTTTCAGCTGGGGCATCAGGTCGTACAGGAGCGTAAATTTCTTTGTCCTTACATCGTACTGGTAGTACGTTCCATACAGTTTGTCGCTTTGAACTATCAGCAGGAAAGAATTTTCGTCATCGTCGAAATCTGCTACGGCAAACTCTTTCCCTCGAAATTCCTTTTCCATGCGTTTATGCAAATCGGTGTAAAAAGCGCTGACAGGGACAGTTACGTTTTTCTCGCCTTCGTATGCAAAATAATCTATTTCGTAATTGCGTTTCCGCGAAAGCGACATATTGCTTACGTCGTAGTCGGGATTTGAAAATACTTCCTTCACTGTCCTGTTTTCCTTGAAATCGTACAGTACGATACGCGCCTTGTCGCTGTCGAGATTGGTTACGACATAAACTTCGTCTTTATTTTCCGAAGCATAATTGAACGCTAAAATCCCAAACGAATCGTCCCAGTTTGTACGTTTCGCCAATTTAAATTCGCCCGTAGCCAAATCTTTGTAATACAATTCCATTTCGACGCCGTTCACCATTTTCGTATAAGCGCGCAAATCGCCGTTTTTGTCGAAATCGTAACCTTGTATGGGACTTGTTACATCTTTATTTTCAAATAGCTGCACCATTTCGCCGGTAACGACATTAAGTCGATACGGCTCAAAAACCTGTTTGTTGTTTTTGTTCATGGTGATGATAACGAAATCTTTCTGTTCTTTCAGCATATTGAGGATTCCGGCTCTTAC
>JAIRLF010000194.1 GCA_031259655.1 Prevotellaceae bacterium | reverse complement strand
GCCGCTTTGGTTAGCCTCGATATCGAACGGTTGAAATACGTATTTGATAAAGGTCGCTACGATAAGGCTAAAAGCCTGTATGAACATGTTTTGATATCGCAAATGGACACATACAGTCAAAGTAACGAATGGGGATATCCGGCGCTTGCTTTGGCTATGCTGTACGAAGAACAGGGCACCGAAGAACTAAAAAATAGCAAATTGAGATCTAAATATAACGAATCTTACGATTTGTGTACGAAAATAATTTCTCTCTATACCGGAAAAGTTGAAATGAAAAACATTGTAAAGACAGCAAAAAAACTACAGCAAAAAATTGAACAGACTTCAATAAACGTAACTTTAAAAATTTTGCATTATCCAAATACTCCGATACTTGCATTAGTAAAATATAAGAATACCGACAAACTGATTTTGGAAATTCACGAAATAAACGAGGATTATCTGTTAAAACGGCATGAAGTAAAAGTCAAAGATTTCAAAAATCGGAAACCGTTTGCTACAAAAGAAATTACACTGCCCGGGACAAATGATTATCAAGAACATTCGACAGAAATAATGATTGACGGACTGCCGCAGGGATGTTACGTCGCATTTGTGAAAAATACGTCCGAATTTATTATGAGTTCTTGCCTTGTATTTCAGGTTTCTCCATTGCATGTAGCATGTCGCAGTACTTTAAGCGATTACAATAACGAAAACAGGATATATGTTGCAAACGCAAAAACCGGCAAACCGGTAAAGAATGCAAAAATTGAGTATTTCGGTTATGAAAATAATGTAAATACCAGCCAAACCGACGACAACGGAATGGCATACATATCTCATAATGATAACAGATATAAAAAAATAATAATCACTAATGGCGATGAACGTTTGATTCTAACTCAATTTCATTTTTACAGTTCATCATTCAATCCAAATAAAAGAGAAGTCGTGTTTTTTACCGACCGTTCGATATATCGTCCCGGTCAAACTGTCTATTATAAAGCCTTATACTTTGAACATAACGAAAGAAAATATACTCTTTTGGAAAATGAATCTATAGATATAAACTTCCACGACGTCAACGGCAAAGTAATTTCCACACAAAAACATACGACTAACGAATACGGTAGCGTACATGGCAGTTTCGTCATTCCGCATGGTCTGTTGAACGGGATAATGCGACTGTCGAACGCTCATGGAAGCCAGTATATTCGTGTTGAAGAATATAAACGTCCGACATTTAACATTAAATTCGACGCCATCAGTAAAAACTATAGATTTAACGACAGTGTCCGGCTTACCGGAAAAGTGAATACCTTTGCCGAATATGTAGTTGATAATGTCGAAGTTAAATATCGTGTCATTCGGACAAAACGATATATAAGGTATTCACGGGGAACACCGAATGTTACTATACGGGAAATCGTTTCGGGAACAATAAATACCAGTGACAAGGGCATATTTGTAATTGATTTTAAAGCCGAAGCCGATGATATTGGCGATGACAATCTGATATATAAATATGAAGTTGTCGCCGATGTTACCGACCTTAGCGGAGAAACCCAGAGCGCCAATATTTCTGTGCAAATCAGTAAAAATCCGTTATTGGTGAATGCATTAATTCCCGTGTATATCACAGACAGGGATTCGTTAAATTTTCCTGTCAAGACCAACAATTTGAACGGTTTTTTTACTCCTGCCGATTTGCAGGTTACAATCACTTCGTTGAAATCGCCCGAAGGGATTTTACGTTCTCGCTCATGGGAAGTTCCCGATACGTTTGTGATGTCGCGTTCAGAGTTTAAAAAACACTTCCCGCTTGACCCTTACAGAGATGAGAATATGCCCGAAAAATACAAAGAAATCAAACAGATAGTTTCGTATCAAATTAAAACGGAATCGGAATCGGACAAAATCAGTCTTCATGCGCTTGCCACCGCTCCTGCCGGCTGGTATCGTATTGATATAAAAGCAAAAAACGCCGAAGCAAAAGCCGAATATACCCAATTTATTCAATTAGATGGGGAGCCTGTTATTAAATCTTCGCAAACATTCGTCCCGTCTCCAATAAGGAACATGTCCGACTGGCTGATAAACATACAAAACTCCGTTAATACGGGTGAATATGCCGAATTTTGGGTCAGAGGCAGCGAAAAAACATCGTATATCTATTATGAGGTTATGCTGCGCAATCGTGGCGTTATCGAATCGAAAAACCTTGTTGTAACAGACATGGAACGCATCCTGATTCCTGTAAAAGAAGAATATCAGGGTGGATTTGCCGTGAATTTCCTGATGATTCAAAACGGCAGAACATACACTGAGTCCTGTTATATTGAAGTGCCATATATCAATAAACTGTTGGATATCAAATTTACTACGTTCCGTAACAAACTTTTACCGGGCGAAAAAGAAAAATGGACACTTAACATAAAAAATATAAACGGCGAAAAAGAAACTGCCGAAATGGCTGCTACATTGTACGATGCATCTCTGGATATGTTCTATTTTCATACCTGGCATTATAGTTTTTATGCACAGATGCATGATTTAAGTAATTGGAAGTCGAACATCCTAATCCTCGAATCGCACCAGAATTTCGGATTTTCCAATAATCATATCTATTTTGATAAAAACCCATTCGCTTATCCGCGTTTTAGTACAAAGTGGGATATATTGCTGCATATAATACTTGAGAACAAGCTTCCTCGAAAATATTCGACATTGGCTTCGATATCTACTTTGAATGAATCGCCGGTTATAAGTCGTAACATCGATGAGGAAGATATTCAGGAAAATATACCTCCGGCAATGGTGATAAAAGGTTCTTCTGGTACAACACCTTTAACAGATATCGCCACCCGTCAGAACTTCAACGAAACGGCGTTTTTCTATCCCCAACTGCGAACGGACGAAAACGGCGAAATATCTGTCGAATTTACTGTTCCCGATGCTCTTACCCGCTGGAAAATGCTTGGATTTGCACACACTAAAGATTTCAAAACGGGATTTGTTACGAACAAGTTGATAACTCAAAAGCAGGTGGCTGTAAGCGTCAATGCTCCACGCTTTTTCCGCGAAAACGACATTGTCGAACTGATGGCAAAAGTGAACAATATCACCGAAAACGACTTGACCGGACAGGCGATGCTGCGACTTTACGACGCCGTAACCATGCAACCTCTTGACACTACAATCGTCCGTTCGCCACAAACGCAATCTTTCGACGTAAAAGCCGGATTAAGCGCAGGTCTGAAATGGACTTTGGTTATCCCCGAAACCGTGCAGGCAATCTGTTACAAAGTGACGGCACAAGCCGGAAATCATACCGACGGCGAAGAAAAAACCGTGCCCGTCCTCAAAAACTCCATGCTGGTAACCGAAACTATGCCGTTCAGCATACGCGCCGGAAAACAGAAAAGTTTGACGTTCGACAAACTCAAGACAAACAAATCCACGACTTTGCGCAATCACAGTCTGACTCTCGAATTTACTTCCAATCCGGCATGGTACGCCATACAGTCAATGCCTTACCTGATGGAATATCCTTACGAATGTTCCGAACAGACATTTTCGCGGTTTTACGCCAATTCGCTGGCGACGACAGTAGTAAACAGTTCGCCGCGTATCCGCCAGATATTCGATATCTGGCGCAACTTACCCGAAAATAAAGACGCTTTGCTCTCGAATCTGGAGAAAAATCAGGAACTTAAACAAGTCCTGCTCGAAGAAACGCCCTGGGTTATGCAGGCGGAAAACGAAACGGAACGTAAAAAGCGGGTTGGCTTGCTCTTCGACTTAAACAGAATGAGCGCCGAACAGCAACGCGCTTTCGACAAAGTGCAAAAAGCGCAACAGAAAGACGGTGGTTTCCCATGGTTTACGGGCTGTCCATCCTCGTTTTTCATTACAAGCCACATAATAGCCGGACTTGAACATCTCGACCGACTGAACGCTCTCGGAGATTTCAAAGACAGGGCAAAAACTGTAGTCAACAATGGTTTGCAGTATATGGATAAGGCTATACAGGATAATTACGACAGACTGTTGAAACTCAAAACGGACATGAGTAAACAAACTGTCGGATACGAGGAAATCAAATACCTCTACACTTGCAGTTTCAGCAATCACAAGCCGCAGGATACAACAGCCTTCGACTATTATCTCGCTCAGGCAAAACAGTACCGGACAAAGTTCAATCTGTACGCTCAGGCTATGACGGCGCTGGCATTGAACCGTTTCGGAGACGCCAAAACAGCAAAGGATATAATCCGTTCGTTGAAAGAGCGAGCGCAACAGTCGGAAGAAATGGGAATGTACTGGAAAAACAATGTTCCGGGTTATTTCTGGTATCAGGCGCCGATAGAAACGCAAGCCATGCTGATTGAGGCTTTCAACGAAGTCGCTAACGATAAACAGGCTGTGGATGATATGAAAATATGGCTGTTACGCAACAAACAAACGAACGACTGGCGCACGACTAAAGCCACCGCCGAAGCCTGTTACGCTCTGTTGATGACCGGCGGTAATCTGCTCGACGAAAATCAAACGCTCGACATCACTGTCGGAGGTAAACCGTTGAACGAGGCGGCAAAAGAAGATATTCGTCCCGAACCGGGTACCGGTTATGTGAAAACAGCGTGGACAAACGCCGACGTCAACCAAAACATGGCGAACATCACCGTCGCTAATCCCAACAAAAGCGGAATAGCCTGGGGAGGAATGTACTGGCAGTATTTCGAACAGTTAGACAAAATCACTGCGGCAGAAACAGCGCTGAGAATGGACAAACATCTATTCCTTAAACAGGATCAGAATTTACAGAATTTTAGAATTAAACAGAATTCTGAAAATTCTGAAAATCCTGATTCTGACAATAAAAATCCTGCAAATTCTGTAAATTCTGTAAATTCGGATCCTGATTCGGATTCTGACAATATCCTGCAAATAGGCGATATAGTAACTGTCCGTCTAACGCTTCGCGCCGACCGCGATTACGAGTTTGTGCATCTCAAAGATATGCGCGCCGCCGCCCTCGAACCGGTAAGGGCTATTTCGGGATACCGATATCAGGACGGTCTTTGGTACTACGAAAGTATTAAGGACGCTTCGATGAATTTCTTTATTACATACTTGCGTAAAGGAACTTACGTGTTCGAATACGATTTACGGGTAACTCATGCGGGACAATTCTCAAACGGAATCACAACGTTCCAATGTATGTACGCTCCCGAATTTTCGGCACACAGCGAAGGCGTGAGGATTAAATCTGAACTTTGATTTTTGTGATTTAAATGATTGTTATGATTCTGTTCTATCAAGGTAATCAGAAAAATAAATGATTGTTATGATTCCATTCTATCAAGGTAATCAGAAAAATCAAATAAATCAGAGTTCGGAATTGTGAAATTATATATATCTTTGCACTTGTAATTTATTAAAAATTTTATACTTAAAATGAAGATAATAACACTTTTAATGATTGGAATGATAGCCGTTTCGTGTGCGTCGCCGAAAGAAAGAACCTATCATAACCCTGTATTGGAAATAAGTTTACCCGACCCGTCGGTTATAAAAGCCGACGACGGCTATTTTTACCTGTATGCGACAGAAAACATCAGACAGACACCCATTTTCCGGTCGAAAAATTTAGTCGACTGGGAGCAAGCCGGCGAATGTTTTACGAAAGAAACCCGTCCTGCATGGGGTGTTGAAGAAGCTGGTATTTGGGCGCCCGACATCAATTATATCAATGGAAAATATGTGTTATACTACACTCATGCAGCGCCTTATTGCCACGAAACTTGCGGCATCGGCGTTGCTATATCCGACAGTCCGGCAGGTCCTTTCACTGATATAGGTCCACTCATTCATGCCGATTCTATTGGAGTCAAAAATTCTATCGACCAGTTCTATATCGAAGAAGATGGCAAGAAATACCTGATTTGGGGCAGTTTCGAAGGCATCTACTGCATCGAACTTGAAGATGACGGACTTGCTTTGAAAGCGGGCGCCGAGAAAAGACCGATTGTTGGCGGGGGATACGAAGCCTCGTACATCTTGAAGCGAGGTAAATACTACTATTATTTCTCGTCTATCGACGGTTGCTGCGCCGGCGCGGAAAGTACATATAAAGTGTCGGTTGGACGTTCCGATAATCTGTTCGGTCCTTACTTTAACAAACAAGGAGAGTCGATGATGTACTTTCGTCCGAATGTTATCCTTCACGGCGATTCGATTTTTGCCGGACCGGGACATAACGCCGAAATAGTTACCGACGACGCCGGAACCGATTGGTTGCTTTATCATTCCTTCCTGAAAAACGCTCCCGAAAAAGGACGTGTCCTGTGTTTGGATAAAATTGTTTGGAAAGAAGACTGGCCCGAAATCGAAGGCTCCGTGCCCTCGAAAGAATCGAAAGTCCCAACATTCAAAGCGAATTGAAAACTAATAGAATATGAAACATAAAAGAACGATTGTGTTGAAACAAATTTGTCGAAAATCAAATATAATGGAACAGTTGAAATTCAAGTTTCATTTTCGTTAATCTCTAAAAAAGTAAACAGATGTTTATCGGATACTTATCATCGTTTTTTATTGCTTTGCTGCTTAGTCTCTTCTATTTAAGCTATGCGGCGTCGGGTATATTCGAGCAAATCAAAAAAGAGATAAAAAACGAAATCAAATCAGAGATAATCGGAGAGTCTCACGAGGACGCTTCGGGCGTTAACTCTTTTGTATTCGATTATTATGCAGATATTTCCGTACCGGTCAAACACTCTGTTTTTAGAGAATTTGCTGTTGACATTTCTGTTGTCGACAACGACATTCCGATACGGAAAATTTGTTTGTCGGAATACTTTCTTCGTCCTCCTCCCAATAAGTTATAAAATAGCGACTCTGTCGGAATCCATACAAAATGGAAAATGAAAATTACGGAATTAATCGTACAATTAGTTCCGTGACAATGGTTTATTAAAAATTTTATAACGAAATTAATGAATATAAATATGAATAAAAATATAAATTTACGAATATACATTATTATAATATTACAATTATGTCTGTTGCCGCAAATAGTTAAAGCGCAACAACCACAGGACGAGACAGTCATCCTTGATGAGGTCGTTGTTTCGTCGAAAGAAGGACAGGAACTCAAGAAGATTCCCGCTTCAATATCAATACTTTCGTCGACAACGATTGAAAGAGAAAGAATGTCGGGCATGAGAGGTTTAAGCGCTTTCGTACCCAATCTGTTTATCCCCGACTACGGTTCGAAGTATACGTCAGCAATATACATACGCGGAGTTGGTTCGCGTATGGGCAATTCGGCTATCGGGATGTATGTTGATAACGTTCCATATCTTGACAAAACCTCTTTTGATTTCGATTTCTTTGATATCAAGCGAGTTGAAGTATTGAGAGGTCCTCAGGGAACTTTGTACGGGCGTAACTCAATGGGCGGATTGATAAACATTTACACACTTTCGCCTTATGACTATCAAGGCACGAGGGCAAAACTTTCGCTGGGGAACTATGGTCTCACGAAAGTCCAACT
>JAIRLF010000173.1 GCA_031259655.1 Prevotellaceae bacterium | reverse complement strand
GCATACGGTGGAGTGCCGGAAGGAACGGTGGAACGATACCGTGAGATGAAAGAGGCCGGTATCGACTTCTGCTGGGCATGGACAAGTATGGCGGATGCCGTCAAAGCGCTTGACAACGCGCATAAAGCCGGCGTAAAGTTGTTTATTTGCACCGACGAATTGAAAACCGACACGGAAAAATCGGTGAGAAGCGTGATGAATCATCCCGCCCTTGCCGGATATATCCTCGGCGACGAACCTCCGGCAAGCGAATTTAAGCGGGCAGGCGAGTGGGTAAGGAACATACAGGCAATTGACCCGAAGCATTATTGCTACATCAACCTGTTGCCCAACTATGCTACATTTCACCAGCTTGGCCTGGACGATAAGAAACTGTACGGCGTTCCGTCGTATCGCGAGTATCTCGAAGCCTTTGTGAAAGAAGTCCCGTCGGGATTTATTTCGTTCGACCATTATCCGGTGATAAGCGACGAAAAGACCCTTCTACGCGAACAGTGGTACGAAAACCTTGAGGACGTCCGTAATGTATCGCAAAAACATGGTATTCCGTTTTGGGCATACACGCTTTCGGTCGCTCACCGCATATATCCTGTGCCGACCGTTGCACAACTTCGCTTGCAGACATACAGCAATCTTGCTTATGGAGCACAAGCGTTGCAGTATTTTGCGTACAACGCGGCAGGATATGAGGATTATCACCATTCGCCGGTATCCCACGGAAAACGTACGGAAGTTTATGACCGCATCAAACTTGTCAACCACGAAATCAAAACGTTATCGGGCGTATTTTTCAAGTCGAAAGTAATTGACGTGTGGCATACGGGCAAATATACACCCTCCCCGCATATAACCAGGCGATTGCAGGAAGAGAATCCTCCGGCGATGCCCCCCGTCAAGCTGTTGCAGACGAGCGAAAGCGGCGCTGTGGTCTCCTTACTCGAAAAAGGAAACAGCCGGTTTCTGGTGATTGTCAATCGCGACTATATGAAACCGATGATATTGACGCTGATAGTCGATGATTCCGTTAAGAAAGTTCAGAAAGACGGAACACTCGTACCGGCGAACATCTATGCAAAAACGATAGAGGTCGACCCTGGCGATGCGGCGATTTACACATGGGAGTTATAAGAGATGTTAACGCAATGATTTTATGTCCCGAAATCTGTTTGTTCCCGTGTATCAAACAGGCGTAAAAATTTTCATCTCAAAACTCTATCTTATAATAAAAAATCGGTAAGTTTTCAAGTTCGGACAAATCGGCGCAAAACGACAACAAAAAATCATATTCTCCGGGATACGTTGTTATAACAGCATATTTTGTTAATATCGTTGCTTCTTTAATATTTTCTCATAGCGTTCCATATAATACTTTCCCCTGTTCTTTTTATTGTTTTGCTTTTGCCTGTAAACTGATTGCACGTGTTCTTCAAAAAAACTCCTTTACGCTTATCTTGAGCCGATTAAGTCCGGTTTGATTTTTTAATTATGTCGAATTCGACATAATTAAAATCGGGGTTATTGAATTTATTTTGGTGCATTGGTGCAAAGTTCAGACAACAGGAAGTTTAATTGTTTTGCAACAAAAAATTACCATTTCTGTAATAAAGAGCCGCTACCTTTGTATTTTAATTAAACAAATAAAAAGATGAAAAAATATCGTGTTATTTTGGCAGTTGCGGCGCTGATTATCGTAACATTGCTTGTTGTCTTCACGCTGGATGTTCACTACAACAACCTGCATGTGGACTATCATAACCGCTACGCCGCCGATTCGGCAAAGATTGAAAACCGTATTCACACCATGTGGGGCATCATTCGGGATAAATATTCCATCAAAGAGGATTATTTCGAAGAGTTCCGCGAAATTGCAAAAATCCACAAGGACGCCTTCAAACAGGACGGGGCAGTGGCACGGTGGATTCACACCAATTTCCAGCAGTTGGACGCTTCCGTTTACCGGGAAGTGATGGCGAGCGTCGAGTCGGAACGGCTGGCGATGGAAAACTCGCAAAACAACATCCTCAACGTTTGCAAGTTTCACAACGACTTGGTGACCAAACGCATTTCCTGCTGGTTTATCGCCGACAGGACGCCGCTGGTATGGGATGTGATTTCGTCGCCCGAAACGGAGGAAATCATGAAAACGCGACGCGACGAGCGTACGATAGAAAGTCTGAGAAACAAATAACGCGCCATGCAACACCTCGTTCTCATTTTTGTCCCGATAGCGGCGGTCGTCTTTTCCTGCCTTTTCTTCAAAAAAGTAAAAATACTGGAAAGCATTATCGTTTTTATCTTGGGCATTGCGTGCAATTTCGGCGTTTCCGAATGGATGAAATCCGCCAGTATTACCGACACGGAATATCTGGGATACTATGCCGTCGGTGTGCAATACTACGAAGCCTGGGACGAATGGGTGGAAGAAACCTGCACGGACGAAAACGGTTATGAGTACGATTGTTCACACAGCGAGTACCACTCTGCATACTGGACAATGGTGGACAATGGCGGACATTTTTACCGTATCAAAGAGACGGAATACGACAACATTGTAAACTTCGTGCAGGGAACGCCGGTGTTCAAAGAATTAAACCGCAACTATTATCGAAAAGACGGCGACATGTATTATGTCAATATTCCGATTGACCGTCTGGCGATTCCCGTCACCCGCACGCGGGAGTACGAGAACAGAATCATCCTCAACGAATCGCTGTATCGCTACGAAAAAATTTCCGCCGCAGAGAAAGATTCGCTCGGACTGTACGATTATCCGGAGATTAAGCATTACAGTCCGCGTCCCGTCAGCGCTTATCCGGTGAGTCTTCGCACCTATCAAGCTGCCGTACAGGGAATCGACGATGAGGACTTTGCCGTTCTCATGGCAACGCTCAACGGACAAGCTGGGGAGTACGACGTGCGTACTTTTGTCTTCGTTTATCCCGACAAGGAGCGCGAAATTGCACGAAAGCAAATTGACTGGCTTCAATTAGGCAATTTCAATGAGTTGCTCATCCTGCTGGGGACGCATGATAATGAAATAACGTGGTGCGAAAC
>JAIRLF010000116.1 GCA_031259655.1 Prevotellaceae bacterium | reverse complement strand
GATACGAAATCTCTGTTTTCGACCGCTTTGGCATAATCATCTTTAAGAACGATAATGGCTGGGATGGCACGTATCAAAATAAACCTGTCCCTCAAACTATCTATTTCTATACATTGAAGCGCAAACTTGTAAACGGCAAAATCGAAATATATAACGGATACGTTGGAGTCACCTACTGAGGGAGTTAAGAACTAAGAACTAAGAGTTAAGAGTTGGCTGACGCGCACAGGAATACTTCGAGTTAAGAGTTAGGAAATCTGTGTTATCTGTGTGCTAAACTAATGAGAGATTAAAAAAAATCTGCGGTCATCTGTAAAATCTGTGTTATCTGTGTGCTAAACTAATGAGAGATTAAAAAAATCTGCGGTTATCTGTAAAATCTGTGTTATCTGTGTGCTAATCTTTTCCATCAAATAGAGAAAAAACTTCTTCAATTATTTTTGATGATACGATTATTTTTACCTACTTTTGCAAAAATTTGCAAAAAATATGAAAAAAGTATTAGTCGCATGCAACGAAATCGCACAAAAATGCATCTATACACATAGCACGCTGATAGTATGGACGAGCAGCTTATAAAGGGATGTGTAAAAAAAGATGTACGCGCACAGAGACAACTTTATGAGAAATATGCGTCACTAATGATGTCGGTATGTTTACGATACGTTAGTGACAGAGATATGGCTCAAAACTTGTTGCAGGATGGATTTATTAAGTTGTTTGATAGAATACATACTTATTCGGGCTCAGGTTCTTTTGTTGGTTGGATGAAAAAAATTTTTGTTAACCTTGCCTTGGAACATCTGCGGCACAACGATGTATTAAAATACAGTACAAATATTAACTCTGCTTTCGATATCGAAAACGAAGAAGAATCGCCCGTTGATAAAATATCGGCAGATGAACTGATGAAATGTATAACAGAATTGCCTCCGGGATTTCGTACTGTTTTCAATATGTTTGCGATAGAAGGATATTCGCACAAAGAAATAGCCGAAAAGTTAGGCATCCAGGAAGGAACATCGCGCTCGCAATATGCTCGTGCAAAAGTTTTATTACAACAAAGGATTTTGAAATTATTTTAAAAAAAAGGATTGATGTTAAATGATTTAAACAACGGTTTTGAAGATTTAATCCGAAACAAGCTTGAGGATTACAGGACTTCGGTGGATACCGGTAATTGGGATGCCATCGAAAAGTCTTTGCTCCGAAGCAAAAGATTGAGATATCTTTATACGACAGCAGGTATTGTTGCCGCCGCTGTCGTCATGTTTCTGATTACATTAAATTTACCTGACAACAATAAGAAACAGACGGACAAACAGACGACCGCAGTTTTAAAAGATTCGACGTCCGGAACAACGCAGTCCGACGAAAAAATCGACGTATCAGGTGTCGACAGGCAAACGACTCAAAAGCCGAACACCGCAAACCGGCAAACTCCTGAAAATCGGACAGAACAGGAGCAACCCGCCACAAACCTTGCGCCGATATATAAGGCAAACACAAGCACGGCTCATGTCGAAAAACCGGACTTGTATCCGGAAAACCCTCCGGTCAAAGACAGATTAAGAATTGTGCCTCACTCTATTTCGGGAACGGCGATAAGCATTTCGTCATCGAACAAACTTCAACTTCCGACCGGCATGCGTCCGACCGGCATGCGTCCCGTCGGAATTACGCCTGCAGGCAGTCAAAAGCTTGCTAAAACAAGCGATAATCATATCCAACCTGACAATAAAAAAGACATAGTCGCAATTCTCGACAAAAACGGGCTGAACAGTAAAAAATGGTCTGTTTCGTTTGGTTTTGGCGCAGGTAACTATCAAACTCCAACCGGCGGCAACAGCAAAAATTCCGATTTACTTATGGCTGCGCCCCTTTTAACTTCGTCAAATTCGGTCGATTATATCCGCAATGAATACCGAAACGAAATGAAAGTGCCCGACAACGCCAATGCTCAACACGGGTTGCCGCTGTCGGCTAAGTTTATTGTTCGTAAAGATTTCAATGCCAGATGGGCTGTCGAAAGCGGTTTGAGCTATACGTTTCTCTCGACCAAATTTAAATGGAGTAAAAATACGGCTAATCAACAGTTGCATTATCTTGGAATACCTTTAAATGTAGTTTGTTATGTGGTGTCGAAACCCCGCTGGAACATCTATGCTTCGGCAGGAGGAATGATGGAAAAAGGCGTCTACGCTCGTATCAATCGTAGCGATAATCTTGCAACCAAAGTGAAGATGAACGGATTGCAATGGTCTGTCAATGGAGCTGTCGGAGCGACATATAAACTCCGCAAAGGGTTGGGCGTGTTTTTCGAACCTCAATTCGGATACTTTTTCGACAACGGACAACCGGAAAGTATAAGAACCGAATGGCCTGTTTCGTTCGGGCTTGGAGCAGGACTGAGAATTAATTTCTGAACATCCTTCCGACGATTAGTGTAACAAGTTCTTCGTGTATAATTTGAGGCGACTTCATTTGCGAATTTTCGTCTACGCAGTTCACATGTACGAAATCTTTGTCGATATGTGTCTGTTCGATATACACTTCGCGTACACGTTTCTGCAAATCGAAATCCGATTCGTGAATGTCTTTTTTCCCGTTAAGATAGTCTCTGCCTGTTTCGTTGCGTTGCGATTTCAACTTTTCGACAGTAAAATCGAAAGGCACATCCAAAAAAATGCTGAGGTCGGGACGCGGGATTCCAAAAAAATTGTATTCCATATCGAAAATCCATTCACGCAGTTTTTCCCGTTTGGCGCAGTCGGCAATTTTTGCACACTGAAAAGCAATGTTTGAATACACATACCGGTCGAGAATAACGACTTGACCATCGTCAAACCAAGACTTTAGCATCGGAGCGGCGTTATCTCTGTCGCCGGCGTACAACAAAGCGACCAAACGCGGGTCAACCGTATTGACGTCTCCAAATTCGCCGCGTAAGAACGAGGCAATCAAATCTCCGTAAACAGGAGCGTCGAAACGCGGGAAGTGCAAAAACACGCTTTTCACATTTTGCGATTCGAAATATTCCCGTAACAAATGCACCTGTGTAGTTTTTCCGGCGCCGTCCAAACCTTCCAATACGATAAGCATAGTCTCTATTCGTTTAAATTTCTCCAAATTATATCTTTCAGTTCGAGCATATTATTTCCTGTGACTGAGGAAATGAAGATATAGGGCAGGTCGTGAATTCGTTTCTTTATGTCGCTCTCTATTTCGTCGCTCAGTTCTTTGTCGAGCATGTCGCTTTTCGATATGGCAAGTATCCGGCGTTTGTCCAGCAGTTCGGGATTATATTTTCCGAGTTCGTTCAATAGAGTGCGATATTCTTTGACAATGTCTTTGCTGTCGGCAGGAATCAGAAATAACAGTATGGAGTTGCGTTCGATATGTCGTAAAAATCGCAAACCCAATCCTTTTCCTTCGTGCGCGCCCTCGATGATTCCGGGAATGTCTGCCATGATAAACGAAAGATGTTCGCGATAGTTCACTATTCCGAGATTCGGTTCGAGTGTAGTGAAGGCGTAATCTGCGATTTTGGGTTTGGCAGCCGAAACGACCGACAGTAAGGTCGATTTGCCGGCGTTCGGAAATCCGACCAGCCCGACGTCCGCAAGGAGTTTTAGTTCCAGGATGTACCAGCCTTCGATTCCGGGTTCTCCGGGCTGCGAATATCGAGGCGTACGGTTGGTCGCCGATTTGAAATTGGCATTCCCCAGACCGCCGCGTCCTCCGTGTAAGAGAACGACTTCTTCGCCGTCCTGCGTTATTTCGGACAGAGTGTTGCCGGATTCGTCCTTTGCGACTGTTCCGACAGGGACATCCAAAATCACATCCTTCCCGTTGGCTCCGTGACAGAGGCTTCCGCTGCCCGATTCTCCGTGTTCTGCATGTATGTGTTTGCGGTATTTGAGGTGTATCAAAGTCCAATACTGTTTATTCCCTCGCAGGATGATGTGCCCGCCTCGTCCCCCATCCCCGCCGTCGGGTCCACCCATGGGAACGAATTTCTCTCTGTGTAAATGTGTTGAGCCCGGACCTCCATTGCCCGAGCGAAAAAAAATCCTAACGTAATCTACAAAATTTGATGCAGCCAAATTACTTTTTCTTTGAATATTAACGAGCGCAAAAGTAATACTTTTTTTTAAGTCGTAAGGAAAAAATGGCTAAATGAATGCATTTCAAATTGGAAAGAAGTAAAGACAAACCGTGGCAGCCCCGGTATAGACAAAGTAATATTTATTTCGCTCCCTTAAAACGTCTGTATCGTTTTTGAAAAATGTCTAAACCTTTTTGAAAAAACGTATACACCTTTTCAAAAAACGTATATACCTTTTAGGTAAAACGTATATACGTTTTAGGTAAAACGTATATACCTTTTAAGTAAAACGTATATACCTTTTCCCCAAAAAGGCATATACGTTTTCGGCATAACTATTAAATCTTTTCGAATTTCAAGTTATTTTGCATTTCTTTAAGATCGGTTCCCTGACGGAAAACTATCTTGGTGCCTTTAATATACGAAGCGTTAAATTTCGCTTCTGTTTCGGCGCCCGCGCTGTTTAGGCTTACCTGAAATGCGCCGAAATCACCTAAACGGACAATTTCTCCGTCGGCAAGGTGTTCCGTCAACACTTCGGTAAGCGCCACAAGCACTGCATGTGTATCGGCAGAACTTGCAGTGCAGCGCATTGCAATTTCTTTAGCTAACGCCTTGAGCGTTACGTCGCCTGTACTTTTTGCATTGGCATACCACTTCTTCGGTTGCTGGGGTTGCAACGGGTTTCCTTTTTCGCTTACGTTGTACTTTATTGACATAATTGTAATTATTAAAAAATAAAACTTATAAATTCAGAACGCAAAAGTACAAAAACTTTTTTGGAAAAATGAAAAAACTTTTTAAAAAATTTTTGATGAGCACTGACGATTGAGTTTATATGACTGATTTTCTTGCTTCAAGGAAGTAAAATAATTTTTGCATAAGTTGCAATTTATTCGATTATTTGAATAAGGATTTGTTATATTCGAATAAAATTTTAACGACAAAAGTGATAAAAACACACGGAAACAGTTCCTGTTTTTATTTGTGTCGTACATTTTCGTCAATATCACAGTATTGTCGTAAAGAAAAAATCCTGCGCAGGTTTTTACAATTCCTGCGCAGGTTTTACACGATTTCCGTCCTTGTTTTATCGTTATTTTGACTGTTTTACACCATTATGTTTCATATATTTCGCCATTATTTTTTCAATTGGTCAGGCAGAAAATATGTTTCATTGCGTTTGTTTTGCGGCACCCAGAATATTGGGGAAGTATAGTTATCCTCCGAGCTCACAGAAGAATAGTTCTCGAAATTAGT
>JAIRLF010000406.1 GCA_031259655.1 Prevotellaceae bacterium | reverse complement strand
TGTTTACGCACGATGTTTGGCGGTATAAAAAATCGAAAAAACGCCGGACTGCGCTCTGCTTATTCGGCGTTTTTCCAAAAATAATTTAAAAGAATACCATTTTTTATTCATTGATTATTAATATCTTCAAAAATAATTTAAAAGATTTTCCATTCACATAGTTGCGCATTACGAAAATTTCGTACCTTTGCGAAAAAATCGTACAGATGGATACAAAATTAAAAAAATTGACAATTCAGGAGCAGGAAGCAATGCTTGCTATCTGGAAAACAGGCAAAGGAGTCGTGCGTGATTTTCTACAAAACCACCCTGAGCCAATACCGCATTACAACACATTGGTTTCTACCATTAAAAATCTGGAAAAGAAATCGTATGTAGCACACAGAGTTATCGGTAATGTAAACGAATATTTCCCGATTATCGAAGAATCGTATTACAAGAAACAGTTTATGAAAACTGTTGTAAACAATTATTTTTCAAGTTCGTATAAGGAGCTTGTAGCTTTTTTTGCCGGAGAAAAACAGATATCGGCAAAAGATTTGCAGGAAATTATTGATATGATAGAAAAGCAGGAAGATGAATGAATTGTTGGCATATTTGCTGAAAACAGCAATAATTCAATGTGTTTTGCTGTTATGTTACCGGCTGTTGATGCAACGGGACACTTTCTATAAAATGATACGTTATTATTTTGTGGCAGGATTGCTATTTTCGTATATAGCTCCATTCATACAGTTTGATTTCAGGGTTTTACCTCCGACACAGAATATCCTTCAATTGCCACAGTTCGTGCAATCGGCTGTTATTCCGGAAATATATCAATATATGGAACAAGAGCCTCAAACAATTACACAATGGTGGCAACAGTATTCATTTACAGATATTTTGACGCTTATATTTGTTGCAGGTACAGTTTTCATGCTGATTCGTTTTATTTTACAATATTCAAGTCTCGCTCGCCTGCACGTCTATCAAAGACATAAATACCAATCATACAGTATACTAAATGTAGATATGCCAATAAAACCGTTCTCATACGGAAAACGAATATACATTAATCCCAAATTGCACAACGCCAAAGAATTGGACGAGATTATCAGGCACGAACTGATACATATACATCAGTATCATAGCATTGATATTGTTCTCGCCGCTATCAATAACAGTATTTTTTGGTGGAATCCTTTCGCCCGGATTCTTAATGGCGACATCCGTAACAACTTGGAATATATCGTTGATAAGGAGATGTTGCAAAATGGAACCAATAGAAAACATTACCAGTATCATTTATTGAATATCAATCAATTGATTTATAAAAACAAAATAGCTAATTATTTTAATTTTTCAAATATAAAAAAACGTATAAATATGATGAACAAAGAAAAAACGCAACCGGTTTATAAGATAAAATGGTTGCTACTGCCTCTTGTTGCCGCTGTTATATTGCTCTCGTTCAATATGAAAAGAGCAATAGCAACAAATGTTGATTTCACCGGAAACAGTGAAATAATCGAACCGGAGCCAATCGCCGAAAGCGATACTCTTGTAAATGAAATTCCCGCCGGAATTGCAAATAAATTGAACGGGAAAATTGTAAGCGTAAAAAGCCCGCATATTATTGATACCGTTATAACTTTCTACCCTGTACATCACTGTGATTCAACACCTTTGACTACTGTTGATTCAGAAGCGCCGGACATGAATAAAGTACAGTCGTTCAGTATTGTTAAAAACGATACTGCTATAAAAGTATACGATAAAAATGGGACGTCCATAAATGCAAAACTTGCTTCTCTGGTCATTATCAACGGAAAAGAATCGAGCAGCGACGAGTTGTCGAAATTGAAAAGTGAAGAAATACATTCTGTCACTGTCATGAAAAACGACGCAGCAGTAAAAGTATATGGCGAAAAAGGTAAAAACGGAGTATTTGTCATTGTAACAAAAGGAAATGAGAAAGTTGCAAAACCGGAAGCGACATTGGATACTGTTCCGTTTGCAGTTGTATTGGGTTATCTCTCGTCGGAATACAAGGACAAAACGACATTGGATACTGTTCCGTTTGCAGTCGCAAAGACCATAGAATCTCTGATTACCTTCGGCGACGATGCTGTAAAAGTATATGATGAAAATGGGGCGTTTATGAATGCAAAACTTGCTTCTCTTATCATTATCAATGAACAAAAAACGGACTATGACGAGTTGTCGAAATTGAAAAGTGAAGAAATACATTCTGTCACTGTCCTGAAAAACGACGCAGCAGTAAAAGTATATGGCGAAAAAGCTAAAAACGGAGTGATTGTCATTGTAACAAAAGGAAATGAGAAAGTTGCAAAACCGAAAGCGACATTGGATATTGTTCCGCTTGCAGTCGCAAAAAACAAAGAACCTCTGATTATTATCGACGAAAAAGAATCGAGCGGAGACGAACTGTCGAAATTAGATACGACTAAAATACAATCATTCAGTGTTCTTAAAAACGATGCAGCGATAAAAAGATATGGCGAAAAAGGTAAAAACGGAGTAATTATCGTAGTAACAACAGAAAATGAGAAAGTTGCAAAACCGGAAGCGACATTAGATACTGTTTCGTTTATATTGTTATATTGAAACCTCTGATTATTAATCGACAAAAAAGAATCGAGCAGTAACGAGCTGTCGAAATTGGATATGAATAAAATACAAAAAAGGATATATAATTAATGAATATTTCTGAAACAGAGACACATCCTTTATCGCCTTTTTACCCTGCAAATGCCCGGTGGCTGTTTTTGGGTAGTTTTCCCCCTAAACGGCAACGCTGGTCTATGGATTTTTTTTATCCTAATTTCCAAAACGATATGTGGCGTATTTTCGGATTGGTTTTTTTCGAGGACAGGAATCATTTTGTCGATAATGCACGCAAATCATTTAAGAAAGAAGCAATTATCGAATTTCTTATCGCGAAACATATTGCCATATACGATATGGCAGAAGAAGTGATACGGCACAAGGATAATGCTTCGGATAAAGATTTGGAGATAATAAAACCGCTTGATATCATAAGTGTTATTGCCAAATTGCCGGATTTGCAAAACATTGTCGCCACAGGATGGAAATCTGTAGATACACTTATCCGACA
>JAIRLF010000403.1 GCA_031259655.1 Prevotellaceae bacterium | reverse complement strand
TTATTTTTATCGAAAGCGATTCCGTTGAAGACGTCTGTAGTTTGTTTTCGGAGTTCGTTTCCGAGGATGCCGGCACAATTGATTTTGCCTGTCACCGCTCCTGTTTCGGGATTGATAATCAGGATATAATCCTTGGTGTAAACATTCGCCCATATTTTATCGTCGATATATTCGAGTTCGTTCACATACTGTTCGGCGCCCTGATTGGTATAAACCTCGATTTGCTCTATAACGTTCATATTATTAGGATTAAGTTTGTAAATATTCGACGTTCCGTCGCTCATCCACAAAAATGTTCCGTCGCTTGTTATGCCCCATCCTTCCGTATTGTAGCTAAATTTACCTGCCGGAGTAAAATCCTGATAATCATAAATAAATCCCTCTCTATTTTCCCAAGTCAACTGATAGATTTTCCCGTTATGCAAGCATATTCCTTCGCCGAAATACTTGCTATCCAAAGATTTTGTTTGCAAGACTTTACCGGTTTCGAGCTCTACTTTTCGCAACGACGAATGTCCTTTTTGCCCCGTTCCTTCATACAAAAATCCATCGCTAAAAAAAAGCCCCTGAGTATATGCATGTTCGTCATGCGGAAATTCGTTCGTTACCTTATATTTATAGAGTTTTGGAGGAGATATGGGGACTATTTTCAAGTTGAACAATATAGTTTCCACAACATTACTTCCCGAATAAACTTGCAGGGACATTCGTCTGACGCCCATTTTCATCGACGACAGCGAAACTTCGTGAGGCAAAGAACGGTATGTCGAGTGATATTTTCCGTCGATATTAAGAACGCACGAATCCATCTTCACCGAATCGGACAGGCTTTTAACATCCAAAAAGATAGAATCTCCGCCATTTCCCGATTTCAAAGTAGAGCCGTTTTTAGGGGTTGCGAGCGCGAACAGTTTCTTTTCGACCACCTTGCTTTTTCGAACACGTGTTTCGGTATTGTTTTTGCACGAAATGCACGAAACAAGAAATATCGACAACGTCACTGTCAATAAGGCATTTATGTTTATTATTCGTTTCATTTCCGGAACAAATCCTGTTTTTTTAGACTTTACTATATTGTTTACTCTCTCGACGAAACGTTATAGGTTGAAATCAGTGTCGTCTGCGCGCTTATTGTTGGGAACATAATCCGTAATGTTTTATAAAAAAGGCTATTCCACTAAAAGAATAGCCCCAAATTTAAAACCTCAAATCATGAATACTATTTTGTAATTCCTAATTCTTTCTTTACCAAAGCGCCGATGTCTGTGCTTTGGGTTTCGTTGAAATACAAGGGATTTCCCATACTTATATCGAATATATATGTGAATCCGTTTGCTTTGGCAACTTTATTGACCGCATCCGTAAATTTTTTCTGCACAGGCTCAAGAAGTTTTTGTTGTTCCTGTTGCATTCTTGTCTGAGCATTTTCTTGCTGAATTCGAGCGCGTCTTTGCAGGTCAAAGAGTTCGGCTTGTTTGGAGTCTTTAACTACTTGCGACCATTTGTCCTGATTTTCGCTAAATTCGGTCATTTTTTTTTCGTACTCGGCTGCCACTTCATTAAGAAGCGCCTGCAATTCTTTTTCTGTTCTTTCTACTCTAACTCTAACCGAATCCATATCGGGCATAAGTTGCCATATCTCGGTAGAATTTATATGACCGAACTTGAAACTTTGAGCATTTGCTTGGAACGAAAGGCAAGCCATTGCTATACATACTGTAAATAATAACTTTCTCATAAATTTCTTATTATAATATTTCATTTAATTTTTAAAGCCGCAAATATAATACTAATTATTGAATCCACAAATTATTTGAATCCTATTTTTTCTAAAACCTTATCGCTCAAATCGTATCGCGGGTTATTATATGCCACTCCGGGGTTGTTTGCGATGTCAAAAATTATCGCATAACCGCCTTCTGTCGATATATCTTTGACGGCATTATACACTTTATCCTGAATAGGCTTGAGCAACTCTTCGCGTTTTTTCGCCAAAGTCCCTTCCGGCGAAAAATGCGAGGACTGAAGCTCCTTAACTTCTTTTTCTTTAGCGATAATTTCGCTTTCACGTTTTTGCCTCATATCTTCGGTCAAAAGAACTTTCTCCGATTGATACTTGTTATAAAGTTCTTGAACCACTTTATATTTAGCATCAATTTCGGTTTGATACTGTTTCGACAATTTTTCTAATTGCCCTTGCGCTGAAGTATAAGCCGGTATTTTTTTCAAAATATAATCCGAGTCTATATAGCCGAATTTCTGAGCCTGTACAGCAAATGCCGATAGCGCCACGATTGCACAAATAATACTTATTTTCTTCATAATCTTTATTGTATTACAAAAATTAAACATCATAATCATATTAAAAAGTGTGTCCCATCACGAAATGCAATTGACTGCGTTTCATGTCTTTGCCCGGGATTTTGTCAAGTCCGTATCCCCAATCCAATCCCAAAGTACCCACAATATTAAGGTATACTCTAACGCCAACTCCTACCGAACGTTTGATGTCGAACGGATTGAATTTGTCTATTGATTCCCAACAGTTTCCTCCTTCGAGGAAGGTCAGCAGGAAGATATACGAAGCCGGTTGCTGTATCACGGGATACCTCAATTCTATCGTATATTTATTGTAAACATTTCCGGTGTATGCGTTATTTTTATACGGCGTCAGCGAGTTGTCTTCGTAGCCTCTGAGCGCGACAATTTGCTGTCCGTACATCACATACCCCGACATGCCGCTACCGCCGACGATGAAACCTTCGAATGGCGAATATCCCCATTTTTTGTTGTAATAACCGAGATATCCGAAGTTTGCTCTTGCCATCAACACCAATTTACTGTTGCTTGTGAGAGGTGTAAAGAACGTACCGTCGATATTCCATTTATGGTACTCTATCCATTTATACTTCTCCGTATCTTTCATTTCCTTGTAATTCTTGTCGGCAAACAACGAATATGGGGGCGTAAACTGAACTCCCACCGAGAAGGTCGAACCCTGAGTAGGGTATATCTGATGGTTTGTCGAGTTACGTCCGAAAGCCAAACTCAGGCTGAAATTGTTCGAGTTACCGTTGGAGAACAAAAATCCGCCCGTCCAGTTTTTTAACAGATAGCGTTGCAATGTCAAATTATATGACAAAGTGAACAACTGGTCGGGCCATTTCAACCTGTGACTCATACCGGCGGCAATTCCCATAACTTGCATGCTTTCGTTCGAATCGTAATTATATCCATAACCGTAGCCATATCCATAACCATATCCGTAATTATAGTCGTAATAAGGATTATACGCTGAAGTTTGCCTCGAAAAATAGGCGCTTAGCGAAAAAGAGACGGGCTTGCGTCCGCCCAGCCATGGCTCCATGAAACTGATACTAAACTGCTGGTAACGTTTTCCGTTTGTTTGGATGCGTAACGACAATTGTTGACCGTCGCCAGTAGGTATCGGACGCCACGATTTCAAATTGAACATATTTTTCGCGGAGAAATTGTTGAACTTCACACCCACGCTTCCCACAAACATGCCTGCGCCCCAACCGCCCGACAGTTCGAACTGGTCTTGAGACACTTCCGTGAACTCATAATTGAGGTCTACTGTTCCGTCCGCCATATTGGGGGCTACGAAGTTTGTTGCATTTTTACCTAATTCTTCCGCATCAAAATAGCTCATCGATTGCAACATACGCAGCGTTTCCCTAAATTTTGACAGACTGAATAAATCTCCAGGGACAGTTCGCAATTCGCGACGGATAACGTGTTCGTTGGTTTTTGTGTTTCCCGATATGTTTACGCGGTTGATATGAGCCTGTTCGCCCTCCGTCACACGGATTTCCAAATCGATAGAGTCGCCGACGACATTTATTTCGACCGGAGTCATACGGGAAAAGATGTAACCGTTGTCCTGATAAAAATAGTTCAAAACCGACTGTTCGTCAGTAGTTAAACGTTCGCTTAGCAACACTTGGTCGTATATGTCGCCTTTACGTATGCGAAGCAGTTCGTTCAACATGTGCGTAGGATATTTTGTATTGCCTACCCAGTATATATTTCTGAAATAGTAGCGTTTGCCTTCGTGAACTTGAAGGTCGATGTTCACGCGGTTTTCCGATACTCGATAAACGGAATCCCCTAAAATTTCGGCGTCGCGATAACCTTTTCTGTTGTAATAATCAATCAGATTGTCCTTGTCTTCTTCGTATTTTGATTCGATGAACTTCTTGGATTTAAAAATCGAAAGGATAGAAATACCTTTTTTCTGTTTCGTGTTTTTCATCGCGCCTTTCAGTTTGCGCGACTTGATGTTTTCGTTCCCCTCAAAGGTGATTTCTCTGATTTTCACTTTCTTCTTTCTGTCAATAGTGAACGTCAGATTGACGGCATTTTTCAGAATCGTGTCGTTTTTCACTTGCACTTTGACATCGGCATTGAGAAATCCTTTTTCGGCGTAATAATTTTTTATCTTGTCGACATTCGATTTCAACACATAGTCCGAAAGCGAGGAGCCTCTGCGGAGAGTAAGGATTTCGTTGATATCTTTTGCTTTACTCTTTTTCACGCCCAAGATTTCCCATTTCATGATACGCGGACGTTCGGTGAGCGCGATTTCTATCCAGATTTTTTCTCCTTCGATTTTTACCGGCTTGATATCCACGCTTCCGAAAGAATTTTGCCCCCAAAGCCGTTTGACGGCTTGCCGGAACTTGTCGTCTCCCGGAACGCTGATTATCGTACCTTTGATCAATCCCGAAATATTGACGATACTGTTTTTATCGGCGAAATTTATTCCCGACACTGTAACATCTTCGATGACATACTTTTTCGGTAGTTCGGAATCCAATTCCGGAAAAAAAGTCGAATCGGAGGTAACTTGGGCTTTAGCAATACAACTGATTAAAAGCAGTAAAATGACATATAATTGTTTCATCAAATGCGCTATAATATTAAATTTTGTTCTTGTTTTATCTGTTCTCCTGTTTTCCCGAATCTTCGTTCCCGTTTACGATATTCTTCAACAGCTTTTATCAAATCTTTTTTTCTAAAATCGGGCCACAATATAGTCGGGAAATAAAATTCGCTGTATGCACCCTGCCATAAAAGAAAATTACTCAATCTTTGTTCTCCGCTTGTGCGGATTATCAATTCCGGATCAGGCATGTTATATGTTGTTAAATATTGTTCAATAACATTTTCATTAATACTTTCGGGTTTGAGTTCTCCTGCTGCTACTTTCGCAGCTATTTTCCGCACTGCTTCGGTTATTTCCCATCGAGAGCCGTAACTCAAAGCGAGTGTCAAAGTCAAACCTGTGTTCTTTGATGTAAACATGATTGCTTGGTTTAACTTGGATGTAATATTTTCCGGAAAAGATGCGAGATTTCCGATGACTCGAAGCCGCACATTGTTTTTGTGCAATTCGGGCGTCTCTTTTAGAATCGACTCTATAAGAAGCGTCATCAACGCTTCGATTTCGTCCGAAGGTCTGCTCCAATTTTCCATCGAAAAAGCGTATAATGTCAAATATTTGACGCCGATTTCACCGCAGATTTCTACGGTTTCTCTCACGGCTTTCACTCCGCTTTTGTGTCCGAATATTCTGTTCAATCCCAGTTTCTTCGCCCAACGTCCGTTCCCATCCATTATTATGGCAATATGCTCAGGGATTTTATCTTCATT
>JAIRLF010000073.1 GCA_031259655.1 Prevotellaceae bacterium | reverse complement strand
AAATTAATTAGATCCTGCGGGTTATATTTTTGTTTGGAAATCATCATATTGATATTCGCTATAGTTACTCTTTTTCGGGCTGCACCTGTGGTGTTGGGGGACTCTTAACTCTTAACTCTATATGGCGGATTAAATATTTTTCACTATTTTTGCATTCAAAAAAAACATATTGAATATGACAACAGATAAATATCAAGATGACGAAAATGATTTTATTAAAAAGAATGACGATATTGTAATTCGTAATTTTGTATGCGGAAGATAAGAAAATATTGGATATTTGTGTTTTACCTTCTTATAGTTGTATTTTTTTGTTGTCCCGATTACTATATTGACGACCCTTATTGTACTGTTATAGAAGATTCTGACGGCGAACTTCTTGGAGCGCGAATAGCTTCCGACGGACAATGGCGTTTCCCCGAAAAAGCAATTCTTCCCGAAATATACATACAGGCTCTTATTACCTTCGAAGACAAGCGTTTCTATGCTCATCAAGGAATAGACCCTGTAGCAGTTGTCAGGGCTTTGGCACACAACATCCGGCAAGGAAAGACAGTCGAAGGAGGCAGTACAATAAGCATGCAAGTAGTGCGTTTGATGCGTAAAGGCAAAAAACGTACGCTGAAAGAAAAAATAATCGAAACGTTATTGGCAATCAGGCTCGAAGCTTCGATGAGCAAAAAGGAAATACTTTCGCTATATACTGCAAATGCTCCTTTCGGCGGTAATGTCGTTGGTATTGAAGCCGCCGCATGGCGATATTTCGGACGCAATGCCGCCGATTTGTCTTGGGCTGAGGCTGCTACGCTTGCCGTATTGCCTAACTCTCCCGCGCTGATACATCCCGGAAGAAACAGAAACGCCCTCAAAATCAAACGCGACGCTCTGCTAAATAAGATGATGCAAAAGGGAATCATCAACGAAAACGAGCGTATGCTCGCAGCAATAGAGCCTTTGCCTGTAAATCCTTTGCCATTGCCACGTTTGGCGCCTCATCTGCTCGACAAAGTCGCGGAAATGTTTCCCGGACAACGAATTGTTACAACAATATCTTCTCCGTTACAACAATCGGTCAACGTTGTAGCCGGAAACCATATCAACATCTTTAAAGCCAACATGGTGAACAATACCGCCGTAATAATCGCCGAAATAGAAAGCGGCAATGTGCTTGCATACCTGGGAAATATACTCTCCGGAAACGACAACCATGGTGCGAACGTAGACATTATCGCCGCTCCGCGAAGTACGGGAAGTATCTTGAAACCATTTCTCTATGCGGCAATGTTGGACGAAGGCGAAATTCTTCCGGGTACTTTGATTCCGGATATTCCATTTCACATCGCAGGATTTTCGCCTCAAAACTATAGCAAGTCGTTCGACGGCGCTGTTTCGGCGCACGACGCTCTGACACGTTCGTTGAACGTACCTTCGGTACGAATGCTGGCGGATTATAATGTGGAAAAATTTCATCTTCTGTTAAAGGATTTGGGGATGACGACTTTAACAAAACCGCCGATGCACTACGGCTTGTCGCTTATTCTGGGCGGCGCGGAAGCAACTCTGTGGGATATTACCGGCATGTATGCCGATATGGCAAGGCTCGTTAATCGTTTCGGAACAAATAGCGGACGTTATAATATACACGACACTAAAAAGTTGAACTATATCAAAGATATGGAAACGAAGGAGAAAAAGCAGGTTTACTCTGCTTCGGGACTTATTAGCGCCGCAGCTATATATCAAACACTTGAGGCTTTATCGGAGTTGAACCGTCCCGAAGAAGAATCGTCATGGATGATGTTTTCGTCGGGCAGGAAAATCGCGTGGAAAACGGGTACAAGCTATGGCAACCGCGACGCATGGTCGGTCGGTGTAACTCCCGATTATGTTGTTGGCGTATGGGTTGGAAACGCTTCGGGCGAAGGTCGTCCCTTGCTTACCGGAGTAGGATATGCCGCGCCTTTGATGTTCGACGTGTTTAATCTGTTACCGCGTTCAAGAAATTGGTTTCGACAGCCCTATGACGAGATGAGCAAAATCGCGGTATGTCGCCGAAGCGGACACCGAGCCGGCGAATATTGCGAAGATACCGATTCCGTTTGGGTAGGGCAGGCAGCTTTGTCGTCAAGCGTTTGCCCCTATCACCGGCTGGTGCATCTCGACAAGGATGAAAAATACCGTGTCAATAGCAGTTGCTATCCTCCGCACGAAATGGTTCACAAGCCGTGGTTTGTGCTTCCTCCGGCTCAAGAATGGTTCTATCGACGATATCATGCTGATTATCGTCCTCTTCCACCAATAGACCCGCGTTGTTCAATCGACGAATCTTCGCCTATGCAGATGATTTATCCCACTTACGGGATATCGGTCGTAGCAACAAAACAGTTAAGCGGCGAAAAAGGTAAAATAGTTCTGCAAGCAGCGCACAATAGAGCTAAATCAATAATATACTGGCATATCGACGAACAATATATCGGCGAAACACACGATAATCATCAAATGGCATACCTCCCTTCCTCCGGAAACCATACTATAACTCTCGTCGACGACGAAGGTTATTCTTTAATCATGCCGTTCGTGGTGAAATAGAACTAAAAACTAAAAGTTAAGAACTAAAAGTGGCTGACGCCGGCTTTGTTAGATTCCTTAATAAACAAACAAACTGATTCCCATCAGCGCCATTCCTGCAACCAGACCTATTATCGACACATGATGTTCGCCGTATTTTTGAGCGCTTGGCAAGAGTTCGTCCAACGAAATGAACACCATGATTCCCGAAACCGCCGCCAGCACAATCCCGTTTATAGCGGGCGACCAGTAGGGCGTCAGGAAAAGAAACGCAATCACCGCGCCCACAGGCTCCGACAATCCCGAAGCAAACGACAGCCAAAACGCTTTCCTGCGGCTTCCGGTAGCGTGATAGATTGGAACGGCAACGGCAATACCTTCCGGAATATTGTGAATAGCGATTGCAATAGTAATCGGTATGGCGATGTCGAGCCCGCTCAGCGCCGAAGTAAAAGTAGCGATACCTTCCGGAAAGTTGTGAATAGCAATCGATAGAGCAACAACAACGCCTGTCCTGCCGAGGTTGGTTTTTTTGTTCATTTCTTCGACGCCGAGCAGTTCGTGAGGGTTATTTGCTTTCGGCACGATAAGGTCGATTGAAGCAATCAAAGCCATGCCTCCAAAAAACGCGAGCAGCAGGTACAGTTCGCCGTATTTGTCGCCAAATGTTTGAATAAGCGCATGTTTAGCTTCGGGCATCATTTCCATAAAAGAGATATAAATCATCACGCCGGCGGAAAAGCCCAACGAAGCGCAAAGAAATTTCGTGTTCGTCTTTTTTGCCAGCAGCGAAATGAAACTGCCGATGCCGGTAGATAATCCGGCAAGCATGGTCATAATGAAAGCTATCCAAATATTGTCGATACTCAAATTCATACCTTATATTATTCTGACTGCTGTCGATTTTGCATGAAGAAAGTTTTTTAAATCAGGGATATCCAAGATTCCGAAATGAAAAATTCCTGCAGCGAGGGCTGCGCTTGCGTTCGTGTTATGGAAGATTTCGAAAAAATCTTCCGAACGTCCGGCGCCTCCCGAAGCGATGACGGGAATATTCAGCACTGCGCTCACATCTCCCGTAATATCAATGGCAAAGCCATTGCGGACGCCGTCGTTATTCATCGAAGTCAAAAGAATTTCACCTGCGCCGAGTTTTTCGGCGGTCAAAGCCCATTCCACTGTGTTTATACCTGTTGGAGTTCTTCCGCCGTTGACAAAAACCTCCCAAACGCTGTTTACATATTTCGTATCTATCGCGACGACAGTGCATTGTTTCCCGAAATCGGCGGCTATTTCCGAAATCAGAGCGGGATTTTTTACCGCAGCCGAATTGATGCTGACCTTGTCGGCGCCTGCGCGAATAACCGTTTCCGCGTCTTTCAGCGAATTGATTCCGCCTCCGACAGTAAAAGGGATATTAATTTCTGCGGCAATACGTTCGACAAGCCGGACAAAGGTTTTCCTGCCTTCGATTGTTGCTGTGATATCAAGGAAGACCAACTCGTCGGCGCCCTGTTCGACATATTTTTTTGCCAACTCCACAGGGTCGCCGGCATCTTTCAAAGCTATAAAATTCGTTCCTTTGACGGTTCTGCCGTCTTTTACATCTAAGCATGGTACGATTCTCTTTTTCAGCATAATGTTTGCGATTATTTCTTTAAATGTTATTTAATATGAATAATGACATATTCGTCGTCGGTTTTCAATTCGACTTTATCGCCGGATTTGAGTTTCGCTCTTCGTCGGAGTTCCTGTTTACCATTTAGATACACGACGCCGGCATCGACCAGCATTTTAGCTTCGCCGCCGGTCGAAGCCAAATTCAGAACTTTCAACAATCCGGTCAATTCGATGTAATCGCCTTTAAGAGTAAAATCAAATATCATATACGTACAAAATTATTTAAGTTGAACATTATCTATTAAACGTATTTTGCCAGCACGAACAGCCACACAGGCAAATATTTCCGCCGGAACGTCCCATTTTGTAACAGGCTGTAAGGTGTTGGCGTCGACTATTTCGAGGTATTCGACGCGCAGTTCGGGCGACGAATTGATTTGCCGCACGGCTTCGTCTTTGATTTCGTCGATTGGCGTCGCAATTGCCTGTTTTTTAGCGTTGAAAAGAGCTTGCGAAATCTTGGCGGCTTCTTTTCTTTGCCTTTCCGACAACAGAACGTTTCGCGAACTCATGGCAAGCCCGTCGGGTTCTCTGATAATCGGGCAAACAACTATTTCGGTCGTAAGATTCAGTTGTTTGACCATATTTTTTATTATGCTTACCTGTTGAAAATCTTTTTGTCCGAAAAAAGATTTATCGGGATTTACAATCTCGAACAAACG
>JAIRLF010000070.1 GCA_031259655.1 Prevotellaceae bacterium | reverse complement strand
AAATTAATTAGATCCTGCGGGTTATATTTTTGTTTGGAAATCATCATATTGATATTCGCTATAGTTACTCTTTTTCGGGCTGCACCTGTGGTGTTGGGGGACTCTTAACTCTTAACTCTTAACTCTTAACTCTCCGAGGTTTCACTCCTTCAAAAGTAATTTTCACGGGATTAATAAATCCGTTTTTGTCAAATGTCATTTTTTCGATACATGTTACGCGGTGATTTGCCTTTGTATCATTCAGCGGGCGACGATGATAAACGATGTAATAATCGTCCGTATCGGGGATGTGCATAACCGAATGATGCCCTGCGCCTGTAGCCGCAGTAGAATCCTGTTGCAGGATTTTCCCGACGCGCTCGAACGGTCCGAAAGGAGAATCGGAAATGGAGTATGCGACGGAATAATCCGGTCCTGTCCAGCCGCCTTCGCTCCACATGAAATAATATTTGCCGTTCTTTTTAAATACGAACGGACCTTCGACATAGTTTTGCGGAGTTATTTCCTTAAAAATTTCGCCATCGTCGAAAGGCAGCAGTCCTGTGAAATCGCTGTTCAATTTAACGATATTGCAATGTCCCCAGCCGCCGTAATACAAATAATAGTTGTCGGCGTCTTTAAAAACGAACTGGTCTATCGGTTGCGCTCCGTTGATAATTTCGTTGATAAGAGGTTTCCCCAACAAATCTTTGTACGGACCTTCGGGACGGTCGCTTACGGCAACGCCTATCCCGCCTGTTTCACCCTCGTGCACATCGTTAGCGCTAAAGAAAAAGTAGTATTTGTCGTCTTTTTTGATTACCGAAGGCGCCCACATCGCTTGTTTAGCCCATTTCACTTCGTTGGTATCGATGATAGACGGATGTTTTGTCCATGTAATCAAATCTTTCGACGAAAAACAGTCGAAAAAGGTTTGTTTTTCGTAATTGTCGCTATACGTTGGATATATCCAGTACGTATCGCCATAGATTATGCCTTCGGGGTCGGCATACCAACCTTCAAATACAGGATTGCCGCTTGTCGGGACTTCCTTCGATTGACAGGAGTATAACGCAACTCCTGCTAAAAACAGTAAAAAAAATATCTTTTTCATCAGTTATTGTAATTATTTATATTATATATCAGTATATTCGCTTGTTTTCATATTTTTAAGCAATCGTTCCATTTCCTGTTGGATTTTTTGCGCTTCGTTTGCAGCCGCCTCGGCGAACTTTGCGGTTCTGTTGGCGTATAATATTGCTCTTGACGAGTTCACCAACAGTCCGCAGACGCTGTTCATCCCATATTTTGCGACGTCTTCGAGACTGCCTCCCTGCGCACCGACGCCCGGGACAAGCAGAAAATGACGGGGTACGATAGTCCGAATTTTGGCAAGCATTTCCGCTTTAGTCGCTCCGACGACGTACATTGTGTTATCGAGGTTGCCCCAGCTTTTCGATGTCTCTAAAACCTTTTCGAACAGATAATTTCCTTTACCGTCGTCCATATATTGAAAATCTTTTGCCGAGGGATTTGAGGTCAGGGCGAGCAAGACGCTCCATTTGTTGCGAAATTTCAGGAAGGGCTCGACCGTATCTTTTCCCATATACGGCGAAAGGGTTACGGCGTCGAAATCAAGCGTTTCGAAAAAAGTTTTCGCATACATTTCCGAAGTATTCCCGATATCGCCTCTTTTTGCATCGGCAATGAGGAACACGTCGGGATAATTGTCACGTATGTATTCGACTGTTTTTCTCAACGAACGCCAGCCCTGTTCTCCATTCGATTCGTAGAAGGCGAGATTAGGCTTGTAGGCAATGGTATAACTGACTGTTGCATCGACAATAGCTTTGTTGAACGAGTATACGGGGTCGGGTTCGGAAAGTAGAATTTCCGGCAATTTCCCGATATCGGTATCCAATCCTGTGCAGAGGAAACTTTTTTTTCGTTTTATTTGTTCAAATATTTCGCTTGCTGTCATTCTATCAAGCCTTTTCCTGTTTTATGAAGCATATTGTTCTGTTCGAAATAATCGACAAGTTTATCGAGCACTCCGTTAACAAATACGCAACTGCTCGAAGTACTGTAAAATCTTGATAAATCGATGTATTCATCCAAAGTTACTTTAACCGGAATATCGGCAAATTCGATAAATTCCGATGTTGCCACTATCAGTATCAGAATGTCCATCAAGGCAATTCTTTCAACGTCCCAATTGGGCGTATGTTCGTCTATCAGAGCATTATACTTGTCGTAATTTTCGACGGCATGTTTCAGTAGCCGTTCGGCAAACATTTCGTCGTCACTGTTTTTATATAAAGGCATCAACTCAAACGGTTGGTCTTCCTTTATAATATTGACGGTTTTGATAATGTTGCTGACGACAAATTCGGGTTCGTCCGTCCAGTAAATACTTTGTTCTTCGAGTAAATTATGCAGGTCGTCGAAATCTTCAAATTCGTTGCAAAGGATACCGATGACCAACTTTTTATCCAGTTTGAACGATGTCTCGGGATTGGACATGTATTCCATAAAATAGTTTTTTCCGGTGATGTTGCCATACATTTTGCCTATTACGTTCATTGCATCCGCCAAAATAGCGGAGTTTTTGGTCGAAAAACTTTGCAAATCCTTATTTTCTGCAATTTGTTTTATGAGTTTATTGTTGATAAACCGCAAATTGGGGTTCTTTTCCGCGTCTGTCGGTAAAAATTTCTGCCGCCCTATTTCGATTTTGTTTTGAGCATGTTCCTGCAATAAGGGAATGAAACAAAATAAATACTTGTATTGCTCATAAGTCTTGTTAATGCTAAGCCTCAGTTCTTTTTCCGCTGCAGGTAAAAAGTTTTTTTCTCCGATAACATACCCGTAAAACTCTTTTAAAACCTTGATTCTAAGTAATCTTCTACTAATCATTCGTACTATAATTATGACGCAAAGATAAACAAAAATTAAAATGTTACGATTTTTTGATGCAAAAACTTCTTAAGCGCCGAATGACACAGATTTGATAGGTTTTCACAGATTTTTGAAAATCATGAAAAAGAATCGGAGCCTTTGCCGGTCATCACCACTGCGCAGTAATAATATGGAGTGAAACAACTCATTTCCGATTTTTTTATACTTTTGCACTCGTATAATTTGTGATTATTATGACATTAAAACGGAAAAATATATTATCGTACCTGTTGTTTCTGACGGGATTAGTTTTGTTGAATATTGTAGCAGACCTGTTCAGTTTAAGGATAGACCTTACGGAAGATAAACGTTATACTGTATCCGAACCGAGTAAACGGATTCTCGAAAACCTTGACGATGTGATTTTTATTCGCATCTATTTAGATGGAGAAATGCCTGTGTACCTGAAAAAATTCAGGTCGTCGGTACGCGAAAAATTAGACGAGTTGAAACAATATTCGCGGAAAAATATACAGTACGAATTTCGAAATCCCTCGGAAGGAAGCAACGAGAAGCGTTACGCCGTTTTCAAAGAACTCATACAAAAAGGATTGAGCCCGCTCACCATACGCGAAAACGACGCGGAAGGCGGAGCAACTCAACGAATGTTATTCCCCGGCGCTTTGGTGAACTACAAGGGACGGGAATTGTCGGTCAATTTCGTGAAAACCAATCAAAAACTCAGTGTTGAGGAAAACTTGAATCTCGCATTGCAGAACTTGGAATACGAACTGATGAACGTTATCCAAAAAATCAGCCGTACAAACAGAGACAAGATTGCTTTCGTCGAAGGTCACGGCGAACTCGACGATAACAGTTTGTGGGGAATATCCGAAAGCCTTAGCGAATACTACGATATCGAAGCCGTTACTATCGAAGGCATTACCGGAATACTCGACGAATACAGGGCGGTCATTGTCGCCAAACCTGTGGAACGCTGGTCCGAAGCGGATAAATTTGTTATCGACCAGTATATTATGCAAGGCGGACGCACTGCATGGTTTGTCGATGCGGTTAATATCCACGAAGACAGCCTTTCGAGAGGCGAAACGACGATGGGACTTGTCTGCGAACACAATCTTAACGACCAACTGTTTAACTATGGCGTCCGGATAAATCCGAATGTCGTGCAGGATATGCAGTGTTCGAAAGTGCGTATCGATGTGTCGTTGCCGGGCATGCCTCCCGATTTTCGTTTCGCGCCATGGACTTATTTTCCCTTGCTTTGGACGCCGCCGGACAATCCGATTACCAAAGGAATCGACCTTGTCAAAGCTCAGTATCCGGGAGTTATAGACACAGTCGGGAATAGCGCCGACGTAAAAAAGACTTATCTGCTCTACTCTTCCGAACACGCGAAAGTAACGAGCGCTCCTTTAGTAGTGAGTTTGTCGCAGGTCGACGAAAAAATTACCCAACAGGTCTTCAACAGCTCGTATTTGCCTGTCGCAGTTCTGCTCGAAGGCGAATTTAACTCTCCGTTCCGTAACAGGATAGTCGCGCAATATATAACTGCTCCCGGCTTTAAGTTTATCCCTAAAAGCAAGAAAACCAAAATGATTGTTGTCTCCGACGGGGACATTATCCGTAACGACGTGAACAAAGCCGGAATCGAACCTGTCCCGTACCGTTTGGGCTACGACAGACACACCGAATATACTTATGGAAACAAGGATTTCGTCATGAACGCAATAAATTATCTCACAGACGAAAACGGGCTTATGGAAATTAAAAACCGAACGCTCAAAATGCGACTGCTCGACAATACCAAAATTGCATATAATCACACTGAAATTATTTTGATTAATACTCTCGTTCCTCCGGCAATCATCATTCTCGGCGGAATAATATTTGCTGTGTACAGACGAAGAAAATATTTACGATTTTAGATTT
>JAIRLF010000306.1 GCA_031259655.1 Prevotellaceae bacterium | reverse complement strand
CATCTCTTGTTGATTCAATTCCTCTACACCATAAGAGGATAAATTTAATTTTGACATAATTTTAAAAATTTTAAAAATTTAACTTTAAACAACCCGATATAAAGCCACCGGTATGCTTGTTCAAACATTATCCTTGCAAGTAATTTTGTTTTTACGGGTACAAAGGTAAAAATATCCGATGCAATAATATTGCATCGGGAAAAGTTTTTTCAACATTTCCTCCAAATGTTTCATTTTCTTCCTGTTCGGACAATGGATTTGCCTTTATTTTGATTACAATCTCAAAATTATTGGTATAATAATACGTATTTCTGTAACGGTCGTACGCAATTTTGGCTCCATAATCTCTGATTTCGTCCAGAATATTCTGGAGTTGTCTTCGTTTTAAGTGCAGTCGTTCTGCAAATTCGTCCGGAGTACCCGTATTTTCCTTTTGAATCAGTCCGTGTATAATAAGTATCCGGTCAATTGTTTCAAAAATGCCCATAGCATAGACCTTTAAAATTGTTCATACTGTTCGTTCCATAATTTCCAATAGACGCCTTTTTTCTCAATAAGTTGGGCGTGCGTTCCCTGTTCCGCCAATTTTCCGTTATCCAAAGCCAGAATAACATCGGCATTTTTAACCGTACTCAGCCGGTGTGCAATGATTATAATAGTTTTACCTTGCCGGACGAGATGATTCAGGGTTTGTTTCACATATTTTTCGGAAATCGAATCCAGAGAAGAAGTCGCCTCGTCGAAAATCAGAATTTCGGGGTCTCTGTACAATGCTCTTGCAATGGCGATTCGTTGTCTTTCGCCTCCCGAGAGCGAAACACCGTGTTCGCCGATTTGCGTCATGTAAGTATTCGGCAACTTTTCGATAAACTCGCGGATACCCAATTGTTCGCACAGTTCTATAATCTTCTTCAGGTCGGGTTCAAAATCTCCCAGAGCAATATTTTCGGTGATACTTCCCGAAAAAAGTTCAATCTGTTGAGGAACCGAACCAATCATTTGCCTTAAACTTTCGTTGCTGATTTGAGCGATGCTGAAATTGCCGATACTGATATTCCCCGACTGTATCGGATACAGATTTTGCAACAGCGAAGCCAGAGTTGTTTTTCCGGAGCCGCTTTCGCCGACAATGGCGGTTGTTTTTCCCTTTTCGACAGTCAGAGACAGAGACTCGAACACCTGTTTCCTTGAGCCGTAACGGAAGTTCACATTTTCGAATCTGAGGTCTCCCGTCATATCTTTTTCGAGTTTGATTTTTTGCGAATCATCCTCTTCGCGTTCCAGATCCATTATTTGAAACAGACGGTCGGCGGCAATCAGGGCGTCCTGTAATGTTTTGTTGGATGAAATCAGGCTTTCGACAGGCCCGAGTACATAACCCGTCAAAGAATAAAACAGCATCAGAGTTCCGGGAGTTATCTCCTGTCCTATCACAAAATTGCTTCCTGCCCACAGCACGGCAACAACTATACACGAAGACACAAATCCCATTCCTCCGCCGGCGTATATTGCGCCGTAAAAACTTCGCGACAGGTTTCTCAATAGTCTCACAAAGCGCGTTTCCGTCTTTTGATTTGCAAAATCTTCCGTACCAAACCGTTTAACGGTAGACACCGAGTTCAGCGATTCAACAAGATGGGCTTCCAAATCCGCTCCCGTTTCCATTATTTTACGTTGATACTTTTTGTTCAGTTTATTGAAAAAGAAATATATGACAAAGAACAGCGGAGCCGACAGGAGAGTGATTGCCGTTAATTTCCACGAATAGGTCAGCATCAGCCCCAGAGTAAAGACAAGTATCAATGTGCTAACGACCAAATTTAAAGCCACATCGTTGATGAATACCCTTATTTTCATAGCGTCGCCTATTCGCGAGGTAATCTCTCCAACTTGCATAGTGTCAAAGAACTGTTGAGGCAAACGGAGCAGGTGTTTATAGTAACCAAGTATCAGCGAAGCGTCTATTCTTTGTCCTGTTTTGAACACCAGAATACTTTTCATTGCTCCGATAAATGTTTTCAGGATAATAATCAGTATCATGATAACACTCATCATATTCAACAGATTTGTATTCCTGTCAACCAGAACGTAATCCGTTATTTTCCCGATATAAACCGACGAAGCAAGCCCGAGAATACTGTAGATAACGGCGCCAAACAGAGCCTGTATAAGTATGCTCTTATGGGGACGAATTAAATCCGTAAAACTGTTCAGCGCGTTGCTTTTTTTGTCGCCTTTCTCGAATTTTTCTGTCGGAAGCATCAAAACCAATACTCCTGTCCATTCTTTTTTAAATTCCTCATGCGTTTTTTTACAAAGTTCGCCTTCCGCCGGATCCATTATCACAACATGTCTGTTTGTCATTTTGTAGATTACGACAAAATGCTGTAACTCGTTATTTATTATGACATGAGCTATTGCCGGTTTAGGGATTGCGGACAAACATTCGAACGCACCTTTCACACCTTTGGCTTCAAACCCTAATTTTTGAGCAGCCTCAACCAATCCCAGTACGTTGGTTCCCTTTTTATTCGTAGATGCATACTGCCGGATGCGTGCAATCGGGAATTTCAGTCCGAAATGTGCGGCGACGGAAGCCAGACAAGCCGCGCCGCAGTCGGTGATGTCATGCTGTTTTACTTCAATATTTTTCATCTCTGTTAATTATCAATCAATTTATATTATATTGCGCAGGATTTATCCAGTCATCCATTTTTTGGTACAATAAATCAAATAACGAACGTTTTGTAATAATAAAATGAGCCGAAACCGGCATTCCTTTTTTCAAAACACCTTTTACTCCGTTTTTACGAATCAGGAAATTGTTTTCCAGACTGCATTTTACCTTATAAAAAAAGGAGTTGTCTCCGGAATCGGTCAAAAAATCGGACGAAATTTCCATAACCTGTCCGCGAATTGTTCCCCATTCGTTGTAATTGAAAGAACTGACCTGTATATTGACGGGCATCCCGATACTGATGTATCCTATATTACGCGGAGAAACATATATTTCCGCATAAACAGTCGAATCGGGACTGATAACGGCAATACGACTGCCCGCCTGTATATTGCTGCCTTTGTAGATTCCGGAGAACTGGTCTAAAGTTCCGCTTACCGGACTGACAAGCGTATATAAATCTCTGTTCTTCAATTCCTGCTCCATGGCGGTTTTCATTTCTTCACGAGAATTTGAATATGTATTTAACTCTGTCTGCCATTTACTGATTTGACTCTCTTGCAGGGTTGACAGTTCAATCCCGGCTTTATCATAATCATATTTGTACTTTTCATATTCTTCAGCCGAAATCACGCGTTTTTCATAAAGTTTTCGATTCCGTTCAAAATCTTTTTCCGTTTTCAGCAAATTAGTTTGATATTCATTCTTTTGTTTGAGAAACAACAAATATTCCTGCTGTCTCATTTTTGATTTGAACGGGTCGGGCGTTTCTCCTTTAACTAAACGCCGCAAATCGGTTAAATGCTCTTCAAAATCAATCAAACGCTTACGTTGATAATCAATTCTGTAATCGGGTACGGAACTGCGAAACATCAGTATTGTGTCTCTCTGTTTGACTTTTTGCCCTTCCCTGACATATATCGAATCTACAAACTCGGTAACGCCTGCTATTATTTCCGTTTTCTCTGCAACCGGACGAACAACTCCGCTGTCCTGAACGGATACATCTACATAAACAAAAGGCAATGAACATAATGCTGCACTAACAGCTATTAATACAACCCAATAAATTTTGTGGGATGCAGTAGTATGTTGAGCGATATAGACCTCAACACTGTCTTTAAAAAACTCTGACGGTAAAAGATTCATACTTCAAAACTTAATTCAGCTTCCAAGTTCCGAAGAAAGCATTTATTAAAAATCCAAAAGCGTGGAACTTTAACTTTATTCGCTTCTGAGGTCTTCGACTACCTGTACAACAAACTAAGTAAGCCCACGCCGTTAGACGTGAGCGTTCCGGCTACTTACTCTTGTTGCACTTTTGAAATTGTCGAAGTTTCAGAAGCAAGAATATAAGCTAACGCTCTGTTTTATTTTCTATTTAACTATTTAATTACCATTCTATTTTCTTGTTTATTTAAATATTTTTATGTTTGCAAACATAACAAAAAATTCTTTTATCGCGTTTAAAATCGGCGTCGTCACAATTTCAATTAGTAGGGGCAAGGCATGCCTTGCCCTACATTGTCCGTCAGTTCTTTTTAATATCAATTCCATAATATTTTAATTTGGGGGCAAGGCATGCCTTGCCCCTACATTGTCCGTCAGGGCATTCATATCAATAGAAACATGCACAACCCCACCATTTTGAAACCTCGTTAGAGGTTTCACATTGTTTATCGTTCATAGATTGTAAATCTCCTACGGAGATTTTTGGTTTGTAATCTTTTTTCTATTGATATGAATGCCCTCACGGGCAAAATCCTACGGTTTTAGCTCCTGTCGGATTTAAAATTTCAAGATTGTT
>JAIRLF010000260.1 GCA_031259655.1 Prevotellaceae bacterium | reverse complement strand
TCGGCAAAGAAAAAACTTCGCGAAATATTCTTTCAATTTCCGCTTTGCCTTGTTCTCTACCGTCTGTTAAAGACGTTAAATCCTCATAAAACATCATTTTTTTTACACCCATTATATCTCTTCAAAAACACATTAATTATAAGTTTTTCAAACCATTCCGACGCTTTCGTTTCTTGTCGGACATTTGTAAACTTGGGTGCAAATATAGATAAAAAATTTTATCCGCCAATTTTCTTGTGGCTATCGGGGACAAAACAATCAATCACTTCTCAACCATGATTCTGCGGGAGTAAGTAGCCGACTAAACTTTTCTCAATTAATTTTCACGACTGTAATTCCGGCTCCGCCGGCATCTTCCTGTTCGTCGAAGAAGGTCAGAGTATCGCCGAAAGTTTTAAGGTAGCGTCTGATTTCATCCTTCAGTATTCCGTTTCCTTTACCATGTAGAATTTTTATTTCGTTAATTCTAAGCATAATTGCCTCGTCGACAAAAACAGAGACCTGTTCAAGAGCATTGATTGTTCGTTCGCCTCTTACATCGAGCATCGAATTGAAGTTTAGACGTTTTATCAACATGGCGGATGTAATGGAAGAGGTTTTGTTAGATACGTTTTGCAGAGGTTCGTTGCGAGAAATTTTTTCTATTTTGTCCGGAGCGACGTTCATGATTATATTTCCGAAAGCCACAGCGATATTATTGTTTCCGACGGATATAATCTCTCCAACGGCAGACTGTCCATAGATTCTCACTTTGTCTCCGGGAGACAAACGGTTGTCGACTGTTTTCATATCGGGTTGATTCGCTGTTTTTTGAATCTTATTAGCTTCGGTTTGTTTATTCATCTTTTTTGCCTTTCGATTTTTGATTTTCTGCATTTCATTTTCAATTCTGCTGTCGACAAATTCATTATTGTCGATAGTTTTTTTGAGTTCATCGAGTTTATTTCGGGCAAATCGAGTTTGTTCTTTATCGGCTTGCGATTCTTTGATAATTCGGATTGTATTTTCGATTTCTTTGTTTGTCGAAGCGAGGATTTTCTGCGCTTCCTCTTTAGCCTCGCTGATAAGTTTTTTGCGCATTTCTTTTATTTCAATCAGTTCTTTTTCATATTTTTCCGACAGTTCTTCGAGTTTTTTATCAGTTTTTCTGATACGTTCTCTTTTACTTTCCCAATATTTTTTATCTCTTGCGATATCTCTCAAACTTTTCTCTATTTTCACCTGTTTTTTACCAAGTTTCGATTCGGCGTCTTTCAAAACGTTCTCAGGAAGTCCGATTTTTCTTGCAATCTCGAAGGCAAAAGAACTTCCGGGAATACCTGTTTCCAATTTAAACAAAGGTTGAATATGTTGAGCATCGAATAGCATAGCTCCGTTGATAATGCCCTCGGTTGATGAAGCAAAGTATTTAAGATTAGAATAATGAGTAGTTATCAGCCCGAAAGATTTCTTTATCAGTATATCGGCAAGGACAGCCTCAGCAATAGCTCCTCCTGCAGACGGTTCTGTTCCCGTACCAAACTCATCTATCAGGATAAGAGTACGTTCGTCGGCGTTTTTCATGAAAACTTTCATGTTATTAAGATGCGAACTGTATGTGCTTAAATCGTTTTCGAGCGATTGTTCATCTCCGATATCAATAAAGATTTTATTGAAAATTCCTATTTCGGAACTTTCCGAAGCCGGAATCAAAAATCCGCATTGCAACATATATTGCAACAATCCCACCGTTTTTATACACACCGATTTACCTCCGGCATTCGGTCCCGAAATGAGCAAAATACGTTGTTCGTAGCTTAAGTCGATATCTAAGGGGACGACTTCTTTCTTTTCTTTTGCCAGAGCTTTCATTAGAACCGGATGTTTCGCTTTTTTCATGTATATACATAATTCATTGGCGATTACAGGCATTCCTGCCCCTATTTCAATAGCATAGTAGGCTTTACCCCTAATGAAATCTATTTCTGTGAGAAAATCTCCTGCCAAAGCAATATTTTCATACGAAGGCCGTATAAACTCCGTTGTCGCGACAAGAATTTTCACAATCTCTCTTTGTTCGTCAAATTTGAGTTTCTTGATAGTGTTATTCAACTCCACAATCTCCATTGGTTCAACGAAAATTGTCCGTCCTGTCGAAGATTCGCCAACAACCAGACCTTTCAACTTCCGTTTGTTCATCGCCGGCACAGGAATCACCGGATGCCCGTCGCGTATGGTTATCCCCATATTCGGCTCAACAATACCCTCTTTTTGCGCCGATTTGAGCGTTGCTTGTATTCGTTTACCAATGATTAACTGTTTTGTGTGAATTTCTTTGCGTATTTCGAATAAATTGGGTGAAGCATTGTCGTTTATTTGTCCATAAATATCTATTACTCTATCTATTTCGTCAATTACCGCCGACATGAAACGCCGTTCTCCAGAACTACACTGAATTGCGGACGAAACTAATGCTTTCAAAGCAGGATATTCATTGTCTTTATTATTGAAATACACCGCTATATGATTGACTGTGATGAGAGCAATTCTCAAATTAAGTAATTCGGCAGGTTCAAGGTAACTGCCTGTGGTTTTTATCTTTGGCAAAAAACGGTTAGTATCCACATAACCGGTGTCGGGAAACGAATCATCCATCATACATATTGATTTCATCTCCGAAGTCTGCAACAACAGCCGTGTTATCCGTTCTCTGTCGCAGGAAAAACTCGCTAATTCGGCTTTTGTCTTTGCCGTCAGCGTTATACACTTATTCTGTACGGAATTTCGTACTTTGTCAAAACCTGTTTTCTGTTCAAAACTGTCAGGATATATCATAAATTAACTAAATATTTCGAGAACAAAATTACATGAAAATTTCGAATTACACATAAATGCATAAAAATTGTAGAAATCGAGAAGTTCTCCGGCATCCAAACGACTTGAATATAAATAAATAATCCCGACGATTTCGACCGGAGTCGAAATTGTCGACAAGCATTCTTCGATATTCTTTATCCCCCCTGTACCTTCAGGATAGCCCGTATAACCTCAAAATTCTTTGCCTGCATTCCATTATAAACACATTCGAAATGATTTATTGCTTTCATTTTCAGGACATGAAGAATCAATAAGCTTGTTATTCGCAATTATTTTATACTTTTGTGCCGTAATATTCGTAATTATGAGAGTAGTTATTGCAGGTATCGGTGAGGTCGGTTCTCATTTGACAAAGATGTTAGCTAATGGCGACCACGATATTGTTGTTATAGACCCGGTCGAAGACCGTATAAAAAATCTTTCGGAATCGGCGGATTTTATTGCCGTAGAGGGAATTTCGACCTCTATTTCGACACTTTTGAGGGCAGGCGTTGACAAAGCCGACCTTTTCATCGCCGTAAACCCTTCGGAAGAACAGGATATGAACATCACAAGCGCAATAATTGCCAAGCATATAGGAGCTAAAAAGGTGATTGCAAGAATCAATAACGACGAATATCTCACTCCCGAAAACAAAGATATTTTTACGGATATAGGCATCGACCACCTGCTTTATCCCGAGAAAATAGCGGCAAAGGCTATAGTCGACCTTCTGCATCAGACCGGTACAACCGAATATATTGATTTTTCGGGCGGAAAATTACAGATTGTGGTCACAAAACTCGAAGATGGAGCGCCTGTGCTCGGTCACTCGCTCAAAGATTTAACCAACCAATATTCTTCGATAAATTACAGGACAATAGCCATAAATCGCGAAGGCGAAGTGATTATTCCTGCTAAAAACGAAGAGTTTAAACGACACGATATGGTGTATGTCATCTCGAATCAAAAAGGAATTTCGGAGGTGTTGAAATATACCGGCACAACGAATATTGACGTCAATAAGATGATGATATTTGGCGGAAGCCCTATCGGAGTGATGCTTGCAAAAGAATTAGAGAGTAAAATCAATATCAAACTGATTGATTCGAACAAAGAAAAGAGCCTCGAATTAGCCGGAGTTCTGAAAGATACGCTGATTATCAACGCCGATATCCGTAATACGGACGTGATGAAAGAGGAAAATTTAGCAGATATGGATGCTGTTGTAGCGCTCACTCCGAGTTCCGAAACTAATATTTTGGCTTGCCTTGCGGCGAAAAAAACAGGGGTCAAAAAGACTATCGCCGAAATCGAAAATATCGATTACATAAAACTCGCCGAAAGCGTCGGTATCGACACTGTCATCAACAAAAAACTGATTGCCGCCGGACGAATATTCCGTTATACCATCGATTCGGATGTGCAGAGCATCAAATATCTGACGGGCTCCAACGCCGAAATCCTCGAATTTATTACTAAACCAAACTCGCCGGTCACGCGTACGAAAGTCCGGAATCTTCATTTTCCCAAAACGGCTATTCTCGGGGGAATTGTGAGGGGAACACAAGCGTATATCGTTACAGGTGAGACCGAAATCAAACCCTACGACAGGGTTGTCGTCTTTTCTTTGCCACAAATGATTAATAAAATAGGTAAATATTTCACATGAGAACAGTTATTACACCAATACAGATGAGATTCAACGACATCGACGGGTTCGGACATGTCAATAATTCTGTTTACAACGAATATCTCGATTGCGGTCGAGTAGATTATCTGAATCAGATTCCCGGAATAGATTTCCTGTCGGGAACAGAACGATTAGTCGTAGTGCATATCGAAACCGATTTTTTTCGCCCCTCTTATCTGGGCGAAGACTTGGCTGTGCATACTCAAATCGACAAAATCGGAGAAAAAAGCGTCGCAATGATACAACTTATTGTCGGGGTAAAAAACGAAGTAAAACTGAAAAGCCGTTCGGTAATGTCTACGTTCAATATCAACGAAACGACTTCCTTCGTTCTGCCTGAAAATTGGGTGTTTGCGTTAGAAAAATTTACAGCATCGGTTTTAGATATGTGATTTTTATTTGCAAGATAAAAAAAATGTCTATCTTTGCAGCCGCTTAATCGGGGTGTGGCGCAGTTGGCTAGCGCACTTGCATGGGGTGCAAGGGGTCGTGTGTTCGAGTCACATCACCCCGACAA
>JAIRLF010000253.1 GCA_031259655.1 Prevotellaceae bacterium | reverse complement strand
CCGGCATCGCCCAACTCATAACTCTTAACTTTTAGTTCTTAACTCTAAAAGCCGGCATCGCCCAACTCATAACTCTTAACTTTTAGTTCTTAACTCTAAAAGCCGGCATCGCCCAACTCATAACTCTTAACTTTTAGTTCTTAACTCTAAAAGCCGGCATCGCCAAACTCTTAACTTTTAACTCTTAATTCTTAACTCTTAAGCCGGCATACCAAAACATCATTATCTTTTTCCTGAAACATCATTATCTTTTCGGCAAAACATCATTATCTTTTTCTGAAAAGCGCCGGTCATTACACCGAACATTCCCTTTTTTATGCTTTCGCCAAACTCTTAACTTTTAACTTTTAGTTCTTAACTCTAAAGGCGCTTGTGGAGCATATCGGATTCGAACCGATGACCTCTTGCATGCCATGCAAGCGCTCTAACCAGCTGAGCTAATACCCCTTTGAATAAGTTTCACAATCAACTCAAGGTTTACTTACGTCTCATTCTCGTGCAAATCGTATTCAAAACCCTCCATGATAGGATTATGAAGCGTTTTGGCGCAAATTTCATTAACTATTGTCATAGCTTTTTCTTTGTTTGTCGCCTCGATTTCCAGAGTTATATGTTTTCCAATGCGCACATTTTGCACATCCGAGTATCCCAAGCCGGTCAAAGTCGTTCCGACTGCTTTTCCTTGCGGGTCGAGCAAGGCTTTCAACGGCATAACATCAATTTCTGCAATAAATTTCATAGAATATAAATTATTTACCAGTTACTAAATTTTAAATTTCGTCATTTTTAGAGCTGTATGAGCAGCTTCGATTCCCTTGTTTCCATATTTGCCGCCCGAACGGTCTAATGCCTGTTCGAGTGTATTAACTGTCAGCACGCCAAAGATTACCGGGATTTTCATCGACAACCCAACCTGTAATATTCCATGCGTTGCTGCTTGACAAACATAATCAAAATGAGGCGTTTCCCCTTTTATAACACATCCAAGACAAATCACCGCGTCGGGATTATAGTTCATTGCAGCCATTTGAGCGGCTAAAGGAAGTTCAAAACATCCGGGAACCGTTTCGATTATAATATTTTTGTTTAATACATCTCTTTTTTGCAATTCATCGACCGCGCCATTTAAAAGATTTTGGGTGATTTCGTTGTTCCATTCCGCGACAATCACAACAAACCTTTTACCCTCTCCCGAAGGTATAATTCCTTTTGCTTCCGATAAATTATGTAAAGATGATGCCATTAAACTATTTAGATGCTAATGTTTTAACTCGTTCGATATATTTATCAACAGTATTAGCTTCGTTACTGTCGGGATATTTGTACTTTATTTCCTCATAAAGTTTTAGAGCCTTAGAATATTGCCCGAGTTTTTCGTACACAACAGTAGCTTTCATCAGATACGAAGGCGAAGCCAGATTATCTTTTTCATGCGCTGCACGTTCGAAATATTGAACGGCTTTTTCCAAGTCGCCTAATTCAACATAGCAATTCCCGATGTTTGCCAATGCTCGGGGAGCAAAAATTTCGTCATCGGACTTGAATTTGTTGAAATACTCAATTGCATTTTGGTATTCGCCTAATTTCAAGCAACAAACTCCGGCATAGAAATTTGCGAGATTTCCGGATGAGGTAGAACCGTATTCATCTGCTATCGCCGCAAAACCCGGTTCTAACAAACCCTGTCCTTCGAGAGCCAATCTAAACGAATCTCTTTCAAAATAATTTTGAGGAATAACCATTTGCTCCAATGCTTCTTTTTGGAAGGGTTTGGAAACAAATTCCTTATAACCTGTGTAAACCGCAATGATGAGAACTAATCCACCTACTCCATAAATCAAAATATTTTTGTATTCTTTGAAGAAATTTTCGATTTTATGAATCCCTTCTACTATTTCGACAACCTGTTCTTTTTCTTTGTTATCCTGTTTTTTACCTGACATATTTTTATCTTTTTTTTCGTTAAAAAGTTTCGCAAAAGTAATCCTTTTTTATCAATTGAGAAATTTTTTAGCTGCAACTCCTGAAGCGGAAGTTGTAAGTCGCAAAATAATAATCGTTTATATTTCGAAAATATTGTTAAGCCATACTCATAAAGATTTAAATAACCCGAACGAAAATCGACGGAAGGCTGCCGAAACCGAAAAACGATTACTGAAAAAGAAACACGCCCTTGTATCATTGGCGCATGATTCGGGCGAAAAATTTTTCGCCACTACCAATTCGACGATACCTTGGACATTGAGGGCGTCGAAAACTTTAACCGCAAAGAACGCAACGATATACGCAAAGAACGCAAGGTCAAGGGCGTCGATTTGTAGATACGCAATATTTTGCGTCTCTTCGTAGATTATGGTGTTGTTGTGTGGGTAGGGAAGGGGCTTCCCCCGCCCTAAAGCCCTAAAGATTATGGCGTTGTTATGTGGGTTTGTCGAGGATGTCGAATTTGGAAAGCATTGCAAATTAATATATGGAAGGTAGAATTTTGTCGAACACTCGTCGATTTTGAAAAAAATCGAACTTTCGTCCCATTTTTATTCGTTAAGTATAAACAAATTCGATTTGTAAATGCTTAATATAAATGCAAAAATATGAGAAAAGTGTTCTATATATAAAAATATGTTTATCTTTGCGGTCGCATCGGTATTAGGGCCGTGTTTTATGGATAAATAACCGAAAATCGGAAATGATTATGGAAACAGGTGAAATAGACAAGATTAACGAAAATGGGGGGGATGTTCAGAACGAGAAAAACACAATGTATGCGGACTCGCAGACAGACTTGTGTTACCCCGAAGAATTGAAATTAAGAGAAGAAACCTCTTCGGAAAACGAGGTTTCTGTTGTGAAAAATTATGCTTTGATGTCGCCGCAAGATTTGCTTGAGGAGCTTAAAGTTCTTGTTGATTTGCCGGTCGAGCGGGCGCGGCGAGAAGTGGAATCCGTCAAGAATGCGTTCTATAAGAAGATTTCCGAAAGCGAGGATTACGAAGAGGTTGACAATGAAGACGAGACGAGCGACGACAAACTCGCTGCCGTTATTAGTTCTGCAATCGAAGAAGAATTCGAAAAATACTTGGAGAAATACAGGGACAAGAAATACGAATACATTCGTAACACCGAAAATCTGAAAGAAGAAAATTACCGGCAAAAACTTGCTATCATCGAGGAACTTAAATCCTTAATCACAGAAGAAGAAGATTTGAATCTCACTTTCCAGAAGTTTCACGATATTCAAAATCGATGGAAAGAAATCACTCAAGTACCTCAAACCCACGCCAAAGACCTTTGGGATACCTGGCACTATAATGTAGAAAAATTCTACGATTATGTGAAGATAAACAAAGAATTACGCGATTTAGACCTCAAACGCAATCTCGAAGCCAAGAACGAACTCATCCGTAAAGCAGAAGCCTTGCTGGAATATCCTTCGGTTGTCGAAGCGTTTGCGCAACTGCAACAGTATCACGATGCATGGCGCGAAATCGGACCCGTGCCGAGAGACCAGCGCGAAGCAATTTGGGAGCGATTCAAAGATGCATCTTATAAACTGAATAGGAAACATCAGGCTTATTTCGACCAGTTGAGACAGGAACGTCAACACAATATACAGATGAAAATTGATTTGTGTGAACGGGTCGAAAAACTGAACCAAAAAAACCTTAAGACCCTGAAAGAATGGAAAAAAGCTTCCGAAGAATTGTTGAACATTCTCGAAGAATGGAAAGCAATAGGTTTTGTTCCCAAAAAAGAAAATAACGAAATTTATGCCCGTCTGAAAAAAAGTCGAGACGAATTTTTTAATAAACGACGCGCATACAACAAAGCTCAAAAACAAATAACAGTAACCAATCTCCGGCAAAGGAAAGAATTGTGCGAAAAGGCAAAAGCGCTGCAAGACAGCGAAAATTGGCAAGAAACAACCGACATATTAATCGACTTGCAACGGCAATGGAAGAAAATCGGTCATATTCATCACCGATTGGCAAATGTATTGTGGAACGAATTTCGGGAAGCCTGTGATACGTTTTTCAACCGTAAAGCCGGGCATCTCAAAAAAACAAGCAACGAATATGTAGCTAATCTCAAAGATAAAGAGGCGCTTATCGACGAATTGCGAAATTTTGTTCCAAGCAACAGGGAGTTCGAAAACATCGAATCGCTGAAACAATTCCGCCAACGATGGAACAATATCGGTTTTGTCCCGATTAAGGAAAAAGATAAAATTCAGTTAGAGTTCTTTACGCTTTTGGACGAAAAATATAAGCAACTGAAAATTTCCGACGCCCAACGCAGAGTTCTGAGAATGAAAGATAAAATCGAAGCGTCGGGCAACAAACCGAATAAAGTCATGAAAAGCGAACGCGAACGGCTGTTCAATCGCATCATGCAGTTAGAGAACGAAATCACATTGTTGGATAACAACATAGGATTTTTTGCAAGTTCGAAAAACGCCGATTCCATGATTGCCGATGTCCGTAAAAAAATCAGCAAAGCAAAAGAGGAAATCCGCAAAATGGAAGAACAAATAAAAATGATAGACAAAGAATTTGAATAAAAGTACAACAAAGGACATGCACAGTCAATCGACGAAATATATTTTTGTAACCGGAGGCGTAACGTCTTCATTAGGTAAGGGCATCATTTCCGCATCGTTAGCCAAACTGTTGCAAGCACGCGGCTACAATGTGACGATACAGAAACTCGACCCGTATCTAAATGTTGACCCCGGTACGCTAAATCCGTATGAACATGGCGAATGTTATGTTACGGAAGACGGCGCCGAAACCGATTTAGACCTGGGACACTACGAACGTTTCCTGAATATCCACACTACGCAGGCGAACAACGTTACGACGGGGAGAATCTATCAGTCGGTCATCAATAAGGAGCGGAAAGGCGAATTTCTCGGTAAGACCGTTCAGGTTATCCCGCATATCACCGACGAAATTAAATACCGGATAAAACTCCTCGGCTCGAAACACCGGTTCGATGTGGTGATTACCGAAATCGGCGGAACAGTGGGCGATATCGAATCGTTGCCGTATATCGAATCGGTCAGACAGTTGAAATACGAACTCGGCGCAAGTAATTCGTTAGTAATACATCTGACCTTAGTGCCGTACCTCTCGGCTGCCGGCGAATTGAAAACAAAGCCTACTCAACACTCCGTCAAATCGCTGTTAGAAGCGGGAGTTCAGCCGGATATACTCGTGCTGCGTACCGAAAAACACCTCGGAGAAGATATTCGTAACAAAGTTGCGCGGTTTTGCAATGTCGAACAGGACTGTGTGATTGAGTCTATAGACGTTTCGTCGATATACGAAGTCCCCATACTTATGCAAAAAGAGGGATTAGACCGCACTGTCTTACGCAAACTTGGATATTCGGCAAAAGAATCTTCAAAAATCGAGATGGACGAATGGATGAACTTTATCTCAAATCTTAAAAAACCGGAGTCCGAAGTGCAAATCCTGCTTGTCGGCAAATATACTTCGTTGCCCGACGCTTACAAATCAATCTCCGAAGCGTTTATACACGCCGGAGCAACCAACAGGGTGAAGGTCAAACTGAAAATGCTTAATTCCGAATTGATTACCGCCGGAAATGTGAACGAACTGTTAAGCGGCGTTCAGGGAATTGTGGTGGCTCCCGGGTTCGGCGAACGCGGAATAGACGGGAAAATCAGCGCAGTGAAATATGCAAGAGAAAACAATGTCCCGTTTTTTGGAATATGTCTTGGAATGCAATGTTCTGTGATTGAATTTGCACGCAATGTCCTGGACTTGAAAGAAGCGCATACGACCGAAATAAATACTCAAACGTCCGCCCCCGTCATCGACTTGATGGAAGAGCAGAAATATGTTACCGACAAAGGCGGAACAATGCGTCTCGGAGCCTATCCCTGCGTCCTGAAAGAAGATACTAAAGTGTTTGCCGCCTATAAAACAGCCGAAATATCGGAAAGACATCGACATCGTTACGAATTAAACAACAAATATTTACCCGAACTGGAAAAACACGGAATGATGGCTGTCGGACACAATCTCGAAACCAATCTTGTCGAAATTGTTGAAATTCCTTCGCTCGAATGGTTCGTCGGCGTTCAATTTCATCCCGAATATAAAAGCACGGTTCTTAACCCGCACCCGCTTTTCGTGTCTTTCGTCAAAGCGGCAATGAAACAAAAACAAAACCCAGTAAAAAAATCAGAATAAAAACAGAATAAGAAATTAGATTAATAAGAAATAGATTAAATGGATAAAAATACCGGTACCGGACTTTTGTTAATAGCGCTCATTTTAGGCGGTTATATGTGGTGGAGCACAAAAAACACGGAAATATACAATCAAGAACGTCAAAGAATACAGGATTCAATCAGCAAAATCGAACGTACACAAGCAAAGGAAATCAAACCGTCGGAAACGGAATCCGACAGTCTGAAACAGGCGCGCGTCAAAAATATTACAATGGCAAACCTCGGCGAATCAATGGCTTCGTCGCTCGAAGGAAAGGATGAACTGTATACCGTCGAAAACGATAAACTTATCGTTACGTTTTTGAACAAAGGCGGACGTATCTGGTCGGTCGAATTTAAAGACTATCAGAACTACAACGATTTCAAAGAGAACAATAAGCGTCCTCTGAAGATGTTTTATGGCGATGCAAATAATTTTTCGTTGAAATTTTGGGCTAATACTCAGGATGTAACAACCTCGGATTTCTATTTCGAACCGCAATTACAGGAAAAGAACCTGTTTGTCGATTCCGATTCGCTGAAAGCGCCCTTCCGTTTGTATGCCGATTCGGTTTCGTATATCGAGTTTGTCTACACGATTTATAAGGACAGATACAATGTAAATCTGGACATTAACTTCGTGAAAATGGATAAACACCTCGACCCGAGGGCTACAACTGTGGATGTGAATTGGAAACTTAACTTTTCGCAACAGGAAAAAGGGTTTTCGAACGAGAATAATTACACCAACATCGCCTATAAATTTCCGGGAGAAACGTCTATCGACGATATTTCCGGCGCAAAAGACGCCGTCTCGGAAGAAGTTAGAACGAAATTGGAATGGATAAACTTCAAACAGCATTTCTTTTCGGCGATAATCTACACTAACGGTTCGATTAACAATAAATTGGAGTTTACGTCGTACGATGAACATAATCCCGAAAAGTTGTTGAAAACAATAGAAGCTAATTTTCAAATGGAATTTAACGGCAAGAAAAGCAGTACTATTCCGCTGGCATTCTATTTTCTGCCAAACCATTTCGGCACTTTGCGTTCGTATGGACATTCGTTCGAAAAGATTATTCCTCTGGGCGGCTCAATCATCGGCATCATAAATCGTGTGATAGTTATTCCCGTGGTGAATTTTCTGCAAAACTATATCGGTAGTTTCGGTTTGGTTATCCTGCTTTTGACTCTTATTATCAAAATCTTGCTTATGCCTTTGACTTGGAAATCGTATCTTTCGTCGGCAAAGATGAAGGCGCTGAAACCGGAGGTCGACAAAATCGGCGCCAAATATCCCGATTCGAAGGACGCGATGAAAAAACAGCAGGAAATCATGGCGCTGTACAAAAAGACGGGCGTAAGCATGTTTGGAGGCTGTCTACCAATGCTATTGCAGTTTCCGATATTGTTTGCCCTGTTCCGATTTTTCCCTTCGTCGTTCGAATTGCGACAAAAAAATTTCCTCTGGGCTGACGACCTTTCGGCGTATGATTCGGTGTTTGATTTGCCGTTCTCGATACCTTTCTACGGCAGTCACGTGAGCCTGTTCACTTTGCTGATGGCTGTGTCGATGATTATTTCGTCGAAAATAATGATGGCGCAACAGGGCGGCCTCAACGCTCAAATGAAGCAAATGAACATGATGATGACATATATAATGCCGATTTTTATGCTCGCTTTCTTCAATAATTACGCAAGCGGATTGACATACTACTATTTCCTGTCGAACATCATTACTCTGATTCAGAACCTGATTATTCGCAAATACTTCGTCGATGAAGAGGCGCTGTTGAAACAACTAAACGAAAAAGCTGCCAAACATCAAAGTAATCCGAGAAAGAAAAAAATGTCGTTCACCGAACGCTTGATGCAGAAACAAAAAGAGTTGGAACGACAGAAGAAAAAACAAAAAACAAAAAATTAGACTTCCGATTTTAGACTTCCGATTTTAGATTGTTGCTTACGCGCGATGGGCGGACGATTGGGCAAAATTTTTTTTGCCCCTACGCGCCGGTATTACCAGCCGTTCTTCGACGCCGCGGGTGTAGCTGTTATCAGTAAGAATAATAAGAGTAAACAATTTTTCATCTTTATTTATTTATTTACGATTTTAGATTTACGATTTTAGATTTGGGCGATGCCGGCTCAATGTATATTTGGACGCCCTTCAATGTATATTCGAAATACTTTCAATGTATATTCGGAATACCTTCAATGTATATTCGGACGCCCTTCAATGTATATTCGGACGCCCTTAAATGTATATTCGGAGTACCTTCAATGTATATTCGGACGCCCTTAAATGTATTTTCGGACACCATTCAATGTATATTCGGACACCCTTAAATGTATATTCGGAATACCTTCAATGTATTCCCTGATGCTTTATTTCAATTTTCGTCCGAATCCGGCGCTTTTCTATTTTTTGCCTTACTTCCGGGACAGGGAAACTGTTGTTTCAGGTCGCTGTATTTGGTCGATGCTCCGACAGAATTTTTTACCTTGGCTGCTTCGCGCAGACTGCGATAGTATGCCGGTGAAAGCTACCGAAATCAAATTATCTAATGTCATTGTTACAAAAATTTAGATTAAACATATTTTTTAATTTCAGATGCAAAGATAAAGGTGTTTCATCAATTGCTTTTTGTTTTTTTTAATTCTTCAATTAGTGCTTTTTGTTCTTCGATTATTTTATTTTGTTCTTCGAGCGCTTTGTTTTGTTCTTCGAGCGCTTTGTCTTTTTCTTCGAGTGTTTTGTCTTTTTCTTCGAGCGTTTTGTCTTTTTCTTTGAGCGCTTTGTCTTTTTCTTTGATTATTTTGTTTTTTTCTTTAATCTTTTCCTTTTGCATTTTATTTTCTTCGTCTTTCTGGGCAATAAGTCGTTCTTTATCCATAAGTTCTTGCATGTAATCATCTTCCATCTCCATTTCAATTTGAATCTCTTCACTCTCACATGCCATACGAAGACGACGAATTATAGGACGGTAGAC
>JAIRLF010000231.1 GCA_031259655.1 Prevotellaceae bacterium | reverse complement strand
CCCAAACGGAGATGCTGCTCCGGGAAAAGTTTTTCCCGCTTCGAAACCTACTGTTGTCGCTCCGATAAACGGGTCAACAAAATCGGAAATATGCTGCTGTTGCGCAACCTGTCTGCTATTGCCACATGCAAATACCAGAAAACATAATAGAAAAGAAATCATTGCTTTCATATCTGTCCAAATAATTATTTATTTAATATTTTGATTAATTCGTATTCGTTCTCTCCGCCCGATATTTTCATCACTGCCCCATGCTTGTCGCATATTATGTGCGACCTTTTTGTTAAATTCGAGATGCTCGCTGATGCTGTAGCTGTGCAGGTCAGGAGCGTTTAATTTTACTTCCATTATCTTACAAATTTTTTTAGTTATACATTACAATTAATTATTTCTATATTTCTAATAATTTTAATACCCTTCCGGCGTTCCGGAAAGTCCCAACTGAGTTCGGTTGGGACTTTCCGGCTCCCGGAAGGTCAGACTTGAGTTGCAAACTTCAGAGAAATCATTTAAATCACAAAAATCAAAGTTCCGACTTTCCGACCTGAAATTGCCGGATTTACTCTTACTCATAGAGTTTTCAATATTCATATTCAATTAAATAATGTTTTTATTAATTAAAAATAACGGTGCAAAGTTAATCTAAAAACTGAAAACACAATTGGGAAACTCTAAAAAACTCTTTATTTTTCGCTGTAGTCATTGAGGGCGTCGATTTGTAGAGACCTTGCATACAAGGTCTCTACGTAGATAACCGTCGATGATTTGTACGATAGACTACTTATTTTTAGGTATACTTTTTATAGAAAAATACTTAAAAATAGCGATTGTACGTATGTCGGTTCGGGAGTACTTTTGCAGTTTAAAATAAGTCACATGAATTATCGTATTTTACTGATAGCGACATTATTGATGATTTCGAACCTTGCTATTTCGCAGACGGCGAGAGACACTTTGGACAATGCAAGCGTTCCTTACGAATGGAATTTCGACAAATACCGGTTTGGAGGATATGGCGAAGTATTGTTTCAACGAATGGATTATGACGCTAACAGATACACCAATCCGAATGGCGCGTCGAAACGGAATCGCGCCGAAATATCCTTGCCTCGCGCAGTGTTTGCTATTGATTACAAGTTCAAAAACGACATTCTCTTTGGCGCCGAAATAGAATTTGAGTACGGCGGCACAGGCTCGACTATGGAAATCGAACACGAAAAAGAAGGAGGAGAGTTCGAAACCGAAATCGAACAGGGCGGCGAAGTAGTTCTCGAACAACTGCATATCACAAAGCGTTTTACGAATGCGTTCAACCTGCGCATCGGGCATCTAATCGTTCCTGTCGGCATAACAAATTCGCATCACGAGCCTACTCAATATCTTGGAACAGTGCGTCCCGAAGGAGAGTTGGCGCTTTTGCCGAGCACCTGGCACGAAACGGGTATATCCATACTTGGATATCTCGGCAAGTTCAAATACGAGGTGATGCTTGTTAACGGGCTCGACCCCAACGGATTTTCGTCTGCAAATTGGGTTGGCGGCGGTCGACAAAAGATTTTCGAGAAATCGACAATGACAAGCCCCGCCTTCGCCGGACGAATAGAATATTCCCCGTTGAAAGACCTGAGAATAAGCGCTTCGGGATACTATAACAAAACGGCGAAAAATTCGTCGAAACCGCAGACTATGGCTGGACTTGAGGGAAGGGTAACCATCGCGTCGGCTGACGCTCAATATCGAAACAACAATATAATCGCAAGAGCCAACATCATTTACGGCAGTGTTTCCGATTCGAAAGCTATATTCGATGTGAACCGGAGATATTTTCGCGGAACGGGATATTCGATAACTCCTTTTGGCGAAGCGGCTCTAACCTGTTCGGGCGAAGCGGGATACAATGTGTTTTCGTTCTTTGGACTTAAAAGCCAATTGTTTCCTTTTGTTCGTTACGAATATTACAATACGGGCGAAAAAATCGAAACCGGAGCGCAGGAACTTCCTCGATATAAGAGAGATTTGTTTATTGCCGGAGTAAATTATTTCCTGACGCCCTCGATTGTCCTGAAAGCCGATTATGCGCATCGACGAATCAACAAAGGTAAATATAACAGCGAAAACACTATAAGCCTGACATTAGCTTATACGGGTTGGTTTTTATCAAGATAATTATTCTGAATTTTAATAATATATAAATATATAAACTATGTAATGATGAAAAAATTTTGTACATTTTTTTTAATGGCTGCACTGATAATAACAAGTTTTGCAGCGTGTGGAGATGATGACGACAATAATACGACTGATACGGAACAGCTCGAGGATTTGTCGATGAACTCAGAGTGGATAAACTACGCTACGGCGACGGCTTCGGAATTGCTCGACGACTGTATACAGTTGTGGGCTGCATGGAACGGACCCGAGGGCGTTCCCGATGCTGACTTGGCGCGAATCGGAGGAAGCAGCTTCTTTTCCAGACCGGGAATAGGCGCCGACGGATATGCCAAAATATTGAAAACAGCCGGCGCTACCGGAAACACCACTTTCCCAAGTCAGGAGGATGCTATACAGACTATCCTGACTGATGGTTTCGCCAACATTGCAACCGAAGTAGGCGCTGCAAAAATCGGAGAACCTAACGGATTTGCCAAAGACGGAGATACCGAGAGCGCTGTGCTCGCGGTAGAATCATGGTACAGTTGGAACTCTATCACCGACTATTCCGACAATATCATCAGCATCAAAAACGGATATTGCGGACGTATAGGACTAATTGCCGCCGCCGCGAATGCCAACAGTATATCCGCTTTTGTGAAGACTGTCGACGCCAGTCTGGATGAAGAAGTAAACGATGCTATCAATGGAGCTTACAATGCGATTCAAAGTATGACTGCTCCATTCCGCAATAATCTCACAGGCGCTAAAGTAGACGCCGCTATGGATGCGTGCTCCGATTTGGCGGAAATAATAGAGGGCAGATTGTTTGCCGCCATAACAGATGCCGAACATGATTATACGGAAATCCTGCGAGTTTATGCCGACGAGGTTGTTGTTCCGACATATAAAGATTTGAAGGAAAGAGCATGGACATTATACAATGCTGTGGAAGCTTTGAGACAAGACCCGACAAGCCAGTCGAAATTGGATGCTGCATGTGTAGCTTGGAGAGCAGCCCGTATCCCATGGGAACAAAGCGAAGCTATCCTATTCGGACCCGCAAGCGAAGACATGCTGGGATTAGACCCTTCGATGGATAGCTGGCCTCTCTCTCAGGAAGATATCGCAGGAATATTACAGGATGGAAACTTGAAAACTGTCGAACAGTTTATCGGCGCTATCTCCAGCGAAGATGTCAGAGGATTTCATACGCTCGAACTGTTATTGTTTAAGGACGGAAAAAACCGCACTGTTAGAGTTAAGAACTAAAAGTTAAGAGTTAAGAGTTGGGCGATGCCGACTTTTAGAGTTAAGAACTAAAAGTTATGAGTTAAGAGTTGGACGATGCCGACCGCCCTCGCAATGGCGAAAGGACGGGTTGAATCAACAATCGTAATTCAACAATCTAAAATCTCAGTCGGCATCGCCCAACTCTTAACTCTAAAATATTAGTTGTATATTTGTGCTGAAATTCGTCGCAAATATATACTAAATTTGCGACAAAAAACGGTAAAAAAATATATGCAAAACATTGAAGAGCAGATATTGGCAAAAATTAGAAAAGCGAAGAGGGGGACGCTTTTTTTCTGTGAAAGTTTTACTGCTTTCGGGACAGCGAAAACAGTAAACAAAGCATTGGAACGTCTCTACAACGGAATACTTAACCAAAGCAACTTCGCCCGCATAACAGGCGTCAACACTTCGCTTATGAGACATTACCTCTGCGGCGTGCGAAACCCCTCAAAGAAAAAATTGGCGATAATTGAAAAAAATTTACGTACCTTTGCAGCCGAATTATCTACCATTAGAATTTCATAAGCGGAAAGACCGCTAAGAAAGAATGTTTAAATATAAAAGGCGGGGTAAAATCTCCGCCTTTTAGAGTTAAAAACCAAGAACTAAGAGTTAAGAGTTGGGATGCCGACTGAGATTTTAGATTGTTGAATTAACCCGCCCTTGACGACCACAGCGTTGTCCGGTGTAGAGACGCGAGGAGACGCAAAATATTGCGTCTCTACAAATCGACGCCATTGACCTTGCGTTCTTTGCGTATATCGTTGCGTTCTTTGCGGTTAAAATTTTCGCCATGACAATACACGGGCATCCAACAAGGTCAACAAGGGCGTATGCGATACGCCCCTACAACTCGACGCCATCGACGACCACAGCATTGTCCGGTGTAGAGGACGCAAAATATTGCGTCTCCTCAGCCACTTTTAGTTCTTAGTTTTTAGTTCTTAGTTCTTAACTTTTATGTCCGAGGGCAAAACAAGTTCTTTGCCCAATTGATAAATCTGCATTCTTCCCTTACAAACCTCCTTAGAGCCTTGCAACAGCTGGACATCGGCAATTTCGGGCACTCGGTAATATATATTTGACGCCTTTATCTTTGTTTTCACGCCTTCCACGTAGTTTATTTTCCCTAACGGGGAGACAAGTAAAGTGAAAGATACGGATGTTCTTGTTGATTCCGAGAGCGCTCCATCGGCTT
>JAIRLF010000181.1 GCA_031259655.1 Prevotellaceae bacterium | reverse complement strand
GGAGACGCAATGGAGACGCAATGGAGACGCAATATATTGCGTCTCTACAAATGACGACCAAGCGTTGACACGACAGTAGTTATTTTTTGAGGGCTGCGCTTCTGGTGATGGAGCTTAGTTCTTAACTCTTATCAAATATTTCGTGCAAGACATTTAGCGATTTGACTATCAACGTATGGTCGAAGCGGCATGAATAGAAATCGAGCATACGGTTTGCGAAAGAGATTCGTTGTTCTCCTGTAAGTCTCAGTGTATTCAGTTGATTAACGGGCAAATCCAGCAAACAGGAGAGTATTTTTGTGTTGTCTTTGTCGAAAAATTGAGGATGCAGGGGTTGCGTGAACACAAACTTACAGTACTTTATATCGAAATAATCGTAGCTGTTTACATTTGACACAATCGAAAACCCCATGTATTTTGACAGCTGCACCATAAAGTACAGATGAAAATTCGAAACGCCATCGTGAAGGGCGTCGAGTAAACATATTGATTTACAGATATACTCGAACAGCGACAACGAGGAATCTTCTTCCTTTAATATCCGGTAAAGAAATTCTCCGATGAACATTGCAATCGAACTTTTACGGATGTCGGTAGATATTTCGGTAAGAAGCGGAGAAAAGATAAACTCTTTAAGATAGTGAATTTCGGCATTTTGCCTGCCCGAATATTCGAAATCTATTAACGAAAGCGGAGACAGACGATTACTTCTTTTCCGGCGGTTCAGAATATACGTTCTTCTGCCTTTCAAGTCGGTGTATAGATAGACAATATCTTGATTATCCGTATATTTTATACCACATAATACAACACCTTTCATCTTTCGTCGCAATCGAAATCAGCAAAGGGTCACTCTATTCAAAGCAACCCTTTGCATCAATCAAATATCATGTTTTAACAACTAAAATTAGTAGTGTACTTCGTCGGACACAGTCAATTTCTTGCGTCCTCTTGCTCTGCGGGCAGCCAAAACTCGTCTGCCATTGGGAGTTGACATTCTCTCACGAAAACCGTGTTTGTTTATTCTTTTTCTGTTCGACGGTTGATATGTCCTTTTCATCGTTCTATATTTCTTAATTTATAATCTTAAAAACAGGGCGCAAAGGTATAAAAAAATTTAATATCTCTACAAATAATTAGTGATTTTTACTCCGAACACATCATTAAAATACTGTATTACAAGATTTTTAATTTCATCAATATTTATTGTTTTTCCTGTTTCTTTTGCCATTGACGTGACCCCTTTATCGACAAAACCGCAAGGATTGATGTATTTGAAACAGGTCAAATCGGTGTTTACGTTCAAAGCGAATCCGTGCATTGTGACGGATTGGGAACACCGGACGCCAATAGCGCATATCTTACGCGCCTCGGTTGTCCCGATATCTAACCAGACGCCTGTAGCTTTTTCCATGCGCTCGCCTTTAAGTCCGTATTCGGCAATTGTGCGAATTACAACCTCTTCCAAACGACGAACATACTCTTTGACGCCAAGCTTAAAATCGTTCAAGCAAAAAATCGGATATACAACCAACTGCCCCGGACCGTGATAAGTGATGTCTCCGCCTCTGTCTACTTTGATAAATTCGACGTTCTCCGCCGCAAGTTGAACTGTATTTATCAACATATTAGCCTGATTTCCGTTTCTGCCGAGCGTATATACATGAGGATGTTCTACGAAAAGCAGGTAATTTAAACCGTTTTTGCCTTCCGCTTTTTCTTTTTTCAGTTTCTCCATCAGGACGCTTTGTTGTTGCCATGCCTCCTTATAGTTCATAATCGCCAAATCAATTAATTGAATATCGGGCTTCGAAAATTGAAAATTATTATAGCTCATTCTGAGATTTACTGTTTTTTTGAGGGCAAAATTAGTGATATTTTTTCTTATTGAGAATAAAACTGAATTTATGATTGTGATACAGGGAAATGATTGTACGCGATAGAATCTTCCCTGTTTTGCCGGCAACAAATTTCATCTCATTTGAATGCACTCAAACGCCTCAAACAACGACCAAACTGGCGGCTAAATAAATACAATATTCAGATTTCCTGTCCCCAGTATCATAAAACAACAAAAGACAAGAACATAAATAGTGTCTGTCCGAAAACTGTTATATAAACTGAAAATTATTGAAACAAAACAAGTTTCAAAAACTTGTTTTGTTTCAATATGGCGCAATTTGATTGTCTCATTATTGGGTAGCAGATGACGCCGAAGGCGTCGAATATGAAACTTTTTTTGCGTATATATTGCTATAGATTTGAACATTGTGAGTTTTCGGACAAATACTATTTAACAATACCTAATAACGAATATATCCAATCAATTTGATACCACCTATGAGGCTGTATCAAAAGTCGGTTTTTCGTCATTGTGAACGGTGTTACACAATCGCCCCTACAAAGACGACGATTTCGATCTTTGATACAGCCACATAGACAAAGTGAACAGGTAAAGAAATAATCTCTTTTATCTCCTTAATTCCCTTATTTTTCGGATTTAGCAAAATAAAAGATTTACCTCAAAAACACTTGATATAATTAATTATATCGATTGATAAATAAGGCGATAAAACTTATATAAAACAACTTTTTATCTCGAAAATTTAATAATTT
>JAIRLF010000025.1 GCA_031259655.1 Prevotellaceae bacterium | reverse complement strand
CCGAACTGGAATGCAATGCTGTGCGGCGCGGGACCGGAGATTACCGGCGCTATCAACAACAACTGGAAAGCCAATGATTTCAAGTTTCCGTATCCGGTAATGAGCAAAGACCGTTCGTTTCCGAATATTTTCAGGATTCTGCGCGAGCAGCGACCCGAAGCCGAACTTGGCGCTATCTACCATTGGCGCGGATTTCACAATCTGCTGGAAGACTCTCTTCTGAATATGTCCGTTACATATCCTACTCAATTAATGACAGCCCGAAAGTCGGCGGAATATATTCTTGACAAGAAGCCGACCTTCCTGTTCATTCAATTAGACGGGATAGACCATGCCGGTCACGAAGACGGACACATGTCGCCCGGATACGTGAAATACATCGAAGAAACCGACGCCCATGTAAGGCTGATTGTTGATGCAGTCCGGCAAGCCGGTATCATCGACAAAACCATGATAATGGTAGTTGGCGACCATGGCGGCATTTTCCACGGACACGGCGGTAACAGTTACGACGAATTAGTCACTCCCATAATCTTTTCCGGACACGGCGTCAAACAAAACTATCACATCCTACAACAGATTTACAAGTACGATGTTGCCGCCGATGTAGCATTTGCGCTGAGAGCGAAAGCGCCTCAGGTATGGACGGGGCGTCCGACCAAACCGGCATACAACGGTTTCGACGAACCGGACAACCTGTGGAAAGAATGGGAGGTACTGCCTTCGCCACGATTTGCATCCGAGACATACAGAGAGCCGTTTGGCGGAACGTTTGTCGACAGAGCGACCGTTACTATCATCGCGCCGGAAGGAACGGAAGGCATTGTTCGCTATACAACGGACGAATCCGAACCGACAAGGGAATCACCGGTTTACGGAACGCCCTTCACCGTAGAAAAAACGACCGTTGTCAACGCCAAAATGTTTGGCGAGACAGGCGAAAGCGTCAGTGTGAGGGCTGTCTACAAAATTACCGATGACAAAGACGTCGAAAAGTAAGTTCGTTGTGCGATAATGTGAATTGAAAATCGACAAATATACGTAATCGTTGCAATGCGGCGGCAGCGTGCAAAGTCATAAACAACAGTGATTATAAGCGATAAAGAATAATATTGTATTGTTGTTTGGAATTTTTACTACATTTGCACCCTTAAATAATAATTTTATTACGTACTATTATTTTAATATTAATGCGGAAACAACATACTTTAAAATCTGATATTAGATTAAATGGCAAAGGGTTACATACCGGTCTGGATGTCGAACTTACGATATGTCCGGCAAACGAAAACCACGGGATTAAATTCCAGCGAACAGATATACCCGGACAACCTGTGATAGATGCTGTTGCGGATAATGTGACAGCTACTTCGCGCGGTACTACTCTCGAAAAAGATGGAGTAAAAGTAACTACCATAGAGCATATTATGGCGTCGTTGTGGGCTATGGGCGTAGATAATGCCCTGATAAAAGTCAATGCCCCCGAAGCGCCAATACTCGACGGAAGCGCAATACGATACGTGGAAGCTATCGACAGCGTGGGATTGCAGGAACAGGAAGCCGAATGCTTTTACTACACAATCAAAGAAAAATCAGTCTTCCGCGACGAAGCAAGCGGTAAAGAAATAGTGATATATCCCGACGACAAATTCAGCATAAACGTGACTATCGATTTCAATTCCAAAGTGTTGAACACACAATCGGCGCGTTTGGAGTCGCTGGACGATTTCGCTAAAGAAATCGCCCCGTGCAGGACTTTCGTCTTCTTGCACGAACTGGAAGCTCTGGTTACAAATAATCTCATCAAAGGCGGAGATTTTGAGAATGCAATAGTTATTGTCGAAAATGCATGCGACAAAAACGAATTGCAGCATCTCGCCGAACTGTTTAACAAACCTACAGTGGAACGCGTTCCCGAAGGATATCTTAACAATCTTCAATTGAGATTTATCAACGAGCCGGCAAGGCACAAACTCCTTGACCTTATCGGCGACTTGTCGCTTATCGGTTTCCGGATAAAAGGGCGAGTGATAGCGTTCAAACCCGGGCACCGGATAAACACCGATACCGCCCGCGAGCTGCGTCGCGCTATCAAACGCGAACACATGAAGCCCGCAGCTCCGAAATACGACCCGAATAAACCCCCGCAATACGATATAAAAGGGATTATGTCAATCCTGCCGCACAGACCGCCATTTCTGCTGGTCGACAAAATCATAGAAAGAACGGAAAACTACGTTACCGGAATCAAAAATGTGACGATGAACGAACCTTTCTTCGTCGGCCATTTTCCCGGAGAGCCCGTCATGCCCGGCGTTTTGCAGGTCGAAGCAATGGCGCAGGTCGGAGGCATACTCGCTTTGGGAAATGTCGAAGAACCGGAAAAATATTCTACCTATTTTCTTAAAATAGATAAAGTTAAATTTAAACGCAAAGTCATTCCGGGCGACACGCTGATATTCAAACTCACATTGCTTGAACCCATTCGCAGAGGAATAGTCGTAATGTTCGGACAGGTCTTCGTTGGCGACCAGCTTGCCACCGAAGGAGAATTAACAGCGCAAATAGTGAAAAACAAATAAATAATACAGTCAATTTTATGAATTATATTCATCCTGATGCAAAAATAGGAACAAACGTGACAATAGGACCGTTCTCGTATATCGCGGAACATGTCGAAATCGGCGACGGAACAAAAATAGAATCCAACGTTGTGATAATGGATTATGTCAAAATCGGCAAAAACTGCCACATTTTTCCCGGAGCGGTCATCGGAGCGATACCGCAGGACTTGAAGTTCAAAGGAGAAATATCATGGGTCGAAATCGGCGATAACTGTTCTTTAAGAGAATGTGTTACAGTGAACCGAGGCACGGAAGCCAGCGGCAAACTGAAAACCAGAATAGGAAACAACTGTCTGATAATGTCATATTCGCACGTTGCACACGATTGTTTCATCGGAAATAACGTCGTTCTTGCATCGTTCACCGGACTGGCGGGCGAAACCGATATCTACGACTACGCCATACTCGGTGGAAAAACAGGTACCCACCAATTTACGCGTATCGGAGAACATGTGATGACAATGGGCGGCTCGCTCGTCGGGAAAGATGTCCCGCCGTATCTGATTGTCGGTCATCTACCTTTGTCGTACGGAGGAGTGAACAGAATAGGCCTCAGGAGACGGGGGTTTGCCAATCCGAAAATAGAAGAAATAAGTTCGATATATAAAGTTATATATCAGGGAAATCTGAATACTACCGACGCATGTAACAAAGTCGAACAGGATTTTCCGCAGACAGAAGAACGCGACCTTATCCTGAACTTTATACGGTCGTCGAAACGTGGAATCGTGCGCAGGGTTGTCGGTTCGGACGAAATGGAAGCATTTTAGATGGACAGCAATAAAATATTTGGTCTGCGACCCGTGCTGGAAGCGCTGAAAGCGGGTAAATCGTTCGAAAAGATTTTGATTCGCGAAGGCGGAGGCTCCGAATTGCTCTATCAAATAATCGATTCGGCTAAAAAGAAAGACATTACGCTCGACAGAGTTCCTGCCGAAAGGCTTAATCGACTGTCGAAAAACGCTAATCATCAGGGAGTGGTGGCGTTTTTATCGTCTGCCGAATATTCCGATTTGGAAACGGTTTTAGAAAATCTCCAACAGAGAGGAAAAACGCCATTTTTGCTTTTGTTGGACAGAATCACCGATGTGCGAAATTTCGGAGCAATAGCCCGTACAGCCGAATGCGCCGGAATTGACGCTATTGTCGTGCCGGCGAAAAATGCCGCTCCTCTGAACGTTGACGCGATGAAGACTTCGGCGGGCGCCTTGAATTATGTCCCTGTCTGCAGGACGCCGAATTTAAAATCGGCAATCTATTTGATAAAAAACAGCGATATCAAGATTGTTGCAGCAACCGAAAAAGCAAACCGCAGCTGTTTCGACGCCGACTTGTCGGGCGCAATCGCAATTATACTCGGTTCGGAAGAATCGGGCATCTCCGAATCTAATCTCGAATTAGCCGACGAAACAGTGAAAATTCCGCTTCAGGGAAATATTGATTCACTGAATGTCTCTGCCGCCGCAGCTGTGATTGCGTTCGAATGCCTGAGACAGCGAAAAATCGAAATTTGATGACGAATGAACAAGTCCGGTTATAATCAACTCGTTTTGAGAATTGGGAAATTGCTTTTTGTCATGCTTTTGACACTGGCTAATCGGACGGCTTACTCGCAGGATATTCAAACGGTTAATGCAAAAGCAGGGTTTAAAGACTTTTGTTTTTCCGATAAAATCAATTCCGTACAGTTGTTCAAGACCGGCGACCGGTTCGCCGACCCTGTTATCCGGTTAAATTCGGACGAGACCGTAACGCTGATTTTCGACGAACTTATCCACGACGACGATATTGAAGACGATTATTACTACACAATAGAGCATCGCGATGCCAACTGGCAGGAAGAGAACCTGATTGTCAGCGACTATATGTCGGGTTTTCCCGAAAATTATATCGACAACGTAGAGCAATCGCAGGGAACAGTGCGAAGCTACCGTAATTTTACGCTCACTTTGCCGAACAAAGATATGAGTCTGAAACTGTCGGGCAACTACCTTATTAAAGTTTTCGAACGCAACTCCGGCAAACTCGCTCTGGTCAAAGGTTTTTCGATAGTCGAACCTTTGGCGGCTATCAGCGCCTCTACGATAGCGCCGGCAATGGAATCGCCGTGCATGCAGCAGTTTAGCGTCAAGGTTACATATCCTTTGCTAAAAGTTGTCGACGCATACAGGAATCTGAAAATTCGGATTGAACGGAATTTCACGGCTGTTCCGGGCGTCGAAAATCTTTCGCCGTCTTTTGTCCTGCCAAACAGCACGGAATACGCCCGTCCCGACAGAAATATCTTCAACGGCGGAAACGAATACCGCGCATTCGATATTCGTTCGCTGGTCTATAACGGACAAGGGGTTGCACGTCATTCGTTCGAGGGCGTTCATCGAGTGGAACTTGTTCAGGACGAGGAACGTTCGGAATATTTATCTGCACGCGACATAAACGGGAAGTATATGATTGCTGCGGATAATTCGACAAACCCCGATATCCAAGCGGAATATGTGGATGTGTTATTTTCGTTTGTCCCGAAAAAATCCCTCGAAGGCAGGATATTTTTATTCGGCGAACTGACAAACTGGTCTGTTTCGAACAGATACGAGATGCTGTATCTCGACGGTTCTTACAAATGCATCGTCCCGCTGAAACAGGGGTTCTACAACTATCAGTATGTGATTTTGGATAAAAACGGTAATCCGGATATGTACGCCGCCGAAGGATGCTTCTACGAAACCGAAAATGTCTACAACGTGTATGTCTATTACCGTTTGCCCGAACATAGGTACGACAGATTGACGGCGCTTCAAAGAGTTAAAAACTAAAAACTAAGAGTTAAGAGTGGCTGACGCATGC
>JAIRLF010000301.1 GCA_031259655.1 Prevotellaceae bacterium | reverse complement strand
TCGGGACTCCGGGTTCGGGCTTCGGAACCGCCGGCGAAGGATTCTTCCGTTTTACCGCTTTCGGTCAAAAAGATGATACTTTAGAAGCTATCGAAAGAATAAAAAATATTTAGTGTCTGTCCGAAAACTGTTATATCAATCAACTGAAAAATATAGTATGATTGAGAGATATAACAGGATAAAAAAGTTTGACAACGCATAAACAGCGGGTATATATTCATTAAACCGGAAAAGATTTCTGATACTTGCGCTGTCTTTCCATTAATGACAAAAAAGCATGTGCTTTTTCTCAAAAAGCATGTGCTTTTTTAATGTTCAGATTTCCTGCCCTTATTTCCAGAAATAGCTTATAGTGAGTCTGAAAGTATTCGACAATGGGGAACTTATATTCGAAGTTGTAATCAAATAAGAGCCGTCGAATCTAAAGGATTGGTAGGTCAATCCCGCGCCTAAAGTAAAATATCTGAAGCCTCTGTTATTTTTACTGTCATGATAGCCGGTTCTCAACATCGCCGATTTCATGAACGAATATTCCAGACCGACCGCCCATGCAAAATCTCTTGCCTGGTCGAAAGATTTACCTATAGCCTCGAACATTGTAAGATTTTTTTCATAATACAGCGGTACGAGAGACTTATTTATATCGAAAGATGTTGTTAAAGCATTGTTTCTATCAAACTTAACATCCCACGATGTTCCGAGTCGCCAATTCATCGGCAGGAACATTTCCCTGTCGCCCGACAGTTTCACTTTTGTTCCGAGATTTGACAGACAGGTGCCGAACGACAAATTTGTTTCGGAACCAAGCATTTCAACAGGTTTTGTATAAAAAAACGCCACATCGCCTGCAAAAGCCGGCGACGGTCTCAGTACGCCGCTTGCTGCGCCGGTAGATTCGACTCTTATTCCATTGGCATATCGCAATGTAATCCCGCCCGACAAATATTTTCCCAAGCGGCGGGAATAAGACACATCCATAGAATATTCTCCGGACATAATAGTTCCGGTATGTGTTCCATCGTAGGTGTAAAGGTCTATTCCTCCGGTAGATAAATATAATGCCGAGATGCCTATGGCATTATTGTCGAAGCACATATATCCCGAAAGAAACCCCATGTTCATACCTTTGATTATTTTGCTAAGCCAGGGAGTGTACGACAGCGATACTCCACGCTGTTGTTGCGCAAAAATGTATTTGGCTGCATTCCACCTTTGGGAAGTTGCGTCGGGGGAAGTTGCTGCGCCGACATCGCCCATTCCCGAAGAACGCGCTTCGGGAGCTATGTCCAAAATAAAAAGCACCGACGACCTGTTCGTTTCTTGCGCAAAACAAGGTACAGCGCTTATGCACAAAAGCATAAACATTACAAAATAAAACGCAGGAAGCGTTTTTATTTTAGTTGAAACTAAACGGTTCATTCATCAGATAATTTATTCACTCCAATTAACCAAAATGCGTCCACAATATTCGCAAGGTATCAATCTCTTACCCATTTTTATATCGACTTGGCGTTGAGGCGGTATTTTGTTAAAGCAGCCACCGCAAGCGTCGCGTTTTACTTCGACAACAGCCAGACCATTGCGCGCATTTTTACGCAACCGTTCGTAGGCATTCAATAGGCGAGGCTCTATAACCTGCTTATATTCTTTCGATTTCTCTTCCAGAACATGTTCTTCCTTTTCGGTATGTGTAACGATTTTTTCCAATTCCTGTTTCTTTACTTCGAGGTCTTTTTTCCTTTCTTCCAAAGCTTTTTTTGCTTCCACTTCCAGAAGTTTCTTGTCGCCGATAAGATTTTCGGCTTCCCTGATTTTCTTTTCGGATAATTCTATTTCAAGACTTTGAAATTCTATTTCTTTGGACAGTGATTCAAATTCCCTGTTGTTTCTGACATTTTTCTGCTGTTCTTCGTATTTCTTTATCAGGCTTTTGGAATTTTCGATATCTAATCTACGTTGAGAAATAATGCCTTCCGCTTTTTTAATTTCGACCTGTATATTCGAAATCCTTGTTTCAAAACCGACTATATCATCCTCCAAAGTCCGAACTTCATTAGGCAGTTCTCCTCGAAGAGTCCGTATATTATCGATTTCGGAATCAATCAATTGAACTTCGTACAATAAATGTAATTTGCGTTCTACGGGGTCATTAGCCGAAGATTGAGGTTTTGTTTTCAATATTTGTTGCAAAAGACCTGCTTTTACATCTGTTTTATCTTCTTCCGGAGCTGCTACAACTTTTTTTTCTGCTTTCTTTGCCATGTTTTTACAATTTACAATTAACTAATTTATAACTAATAATACTCCACGGGATTATAAATTCCGCGTGATAATTCCGCTGCAAAAGTAGGGAATTTTTTGTTAATTACATTATAAAATATTTCGGATGCAAAATATTCGCTCTCAAAATGCCCTATATCCGCCAAAATAATCTCGTTACGGAAATCCGAAAACTGATGATATTTACAGTCTCCGGTAACAAAAATATCGGCTCCGGCAGATATGGCATCGTTGATAAATCCCGAACCGGCGCCGCCACAAACGGCAACGCTCTTCACTTTTTTGAACAAAGCGTTGTGCCTGATGATTTTGACAGGAGGCAGGACTTTCCTGACATTTGCCAAAAAATCCGCCGCATCCATATAGTCGGGCAAGACGCCGATTGCTCCGATACCTGCGTTTTCGTACTTGTTTTCAAGCAGGTAGATGTCATAAGCCGGTTCTTCGTACGGATGACTTTGTTTCAATGCCGAAACGACTTTGTGCACATGTTCTTTTTGAGCGACAGTTTCTATTCTGGTTTCCTGTTCGTTATGTAATACGCCCTTTTCTCCTGCAAACGGATTTGTGTTTTCGCCGCCCCGAAACGTACCGATACCTTTAATATTATAGCTGCACGAATCATAATTGCCGATATGCCCCGCTCCGGCTTCGAACATTGCCCGACGGACTTTTTCGCAATATGCATCGGGGACGAATGTTACGATTTTGAACAGTTTTTTTTCGACCGGCGAAAGGATTTTTATATCCGAAAGCCCTAATTTCTCGGCTAATGTTGTATTGATGCCGCCTCGAACACTGTCGAGATTCGTGTGCGCCGCATACAGTGCGATATTGTTTCGTATTGCTTTAATCACAATGCGTTCTGTAGCATTTTTCCCGTTTATTTTCTTCAAATTTCCGAATACCACAGGATGATGTGATATGACAAGATTCGCTTGTTTCTCAATTGCTTCGTCAATAATGTCTTCGGTTATATCGAAACATAAAAGCGCCGAATGCGCCTCCGATTCCGGGCTGCCGACAATCAGTCCCGCATTGTCGTAACTTTCTTGATAACAGAGCGGAGCAAGTCTCTCCAATTCCGAAACAATATCTTTAACTGTAATCATTTAGAACAAATTTTTTATTCCCAGCAATTCCGATTTGATATTTTCCAACCGATTAACGATTTCGGCATTCCTCGATTCTCCGTCCCTGTTGTCGATAATTCTTTTCTTGGCGCCTTCCAAACTCATTCCTTGCTTTCTAACAAGGTTGTATATGATTTTCAGAGTCTCCAAATCTTTGGGAGTGAACATTCGGTCGCCATTGCTCCTCCCTTTATTATTTCGCACAGGATTTATTATTCCCTCGAATCTGTCCGACCAGTATCTTATCGCTGAAACACTTTCTCCAAGCATTTCGGCGACTTCGCCGATTGAATATTGCAATCTTTCTATTTTCGGTTCTTTGTATGGCATCGCTGCTTTGGCGTCTCCTTTATTTCATCTATTGTTTACCACAATATTATAATGAATAAGGTCGTCGATATTTATACTGGTATAATCTGTGTGCGGCGGCTTCGCTATCGTCGCCGAAACTCAGAGTTGCAGGGTCCCATTTCACCGGACGTTGAAGCTCGGTAGCGATATTGGCGATGCAACACAATGTGTTGGTGCTACAGCCTATTTCGACCGGAGCAATCGGATTTTTACGCGACCGGACGCAGTCGATGAAATTCTGCATGTGCGGCGAACTGATTTCGTATTCGCCTTTTCCAACGCTCTTTTCTTCTTTTTGCAACAACGAAGGGTCGGAACATTCGATATATCCGCGAGCTACTTTCAGCCAGCCTTTAGAGCCGTTGAAACTGATGCCTTTACCGCCGTTTTCGTCCCTGAATGGTTGTTCGGTCATCACGATGCCGTTTTGATATTTCATTGTCAGATACTTTGTTCCGTTGTATCCTTTGGGGATAAATTCACAGGGTCCCGAGCCGTCCATACCGATAGCTGCCTGCGCGATGTCGAACATGTGCGCTCCCCAGTCGGCGGTGAAACCGTTTCCTGTTTCGCTGTACCAGCGCCATGCTCCCCATAATTGCTCATTTCGCACAGGTTCTAACGAGATTGGCGGACACAGGTCGGGGTGATAATGGATTTTCGGGTCGTTCAGGGGACCCATCCATTGGTTCCAGTTCAATGTAGCGGGAATTGGTTGTTCCGGCAGGTCCAGCGGCGTAGGAGGATCTCCGACTTCGGCGTAGATTGTTTCGATATGCCCGATTGCGCCGCTACGAACCAGAGCGATTGCCTGCTGAAATTCTTTACTCGAACGTTGCTGGCTGCCAATTTGCAACACTGCATTGTTCGCGCGAACGGCTTTGACCATCTCGAGCCCTTCGCGGATTGTGTATGCCAGAGGTTTTTGCACATACACGTCTTTACCGCTACGACAGGCATGGATAGTGGTCAATGCGTGCCAATGGTCGGGCGTAGCGATAGATACGGCATCGATATCCTTTCTGTCCAACAAATCTTCGTAGAACTCATACGAATCGCAACGCTGTGTGACGTTCAATTTCTTTTGCCAGGCTTCTACTCTGTTTTTGAAGCGTGTACGTTTGAGCGATTCTACATCGCACCCTGCTGCAACCTGCACGCCGGGACACGAGGAAAAACTGTAGAAATCGGACATGCCTTGCTGCCCCAATCCGATAAAACCTAATACAACTCTGTCGCTCGGAGCTATACGGGCTCCATTGACTTTCCAACTCGGAAGAATGGTTAATCCCGCTAATCCAAGCGCTGAATAGCCTAAAAACTTCCGTCTGCTGATTTCATTTTTGTTTGCCATAATTCATTTACACTATTAATTCGTTTATTACTATGTTTTTATCTTATAAAATAGATTAAATATATCAATGCAAATATACACTTTTTTTTAATTGCATCGACTTTTAGATATAATGAATAAATAAAA
>JAIRLF010000258.1 GCA_031259655.1 Prevotellaceae bacterium | reverse complement strand
TTTATTATAGTCAACAGGGGAAAATTCAGGTGGGTTTGAACGGTAGCCTGCACGGCTTCGACAAAGCTAATGCCCGACTTGTGCCGCTCAACGGCGTATTCGGTAATCAAAATGGCGGTCTTGGCAAGCAGGCCGATTATGAGATGTTTTGTGTTCATCGTTTACATTTTTGCGAACGCAAAAGTAATGATTATTTCATCTGTTATTTTATCTAAATATTTATCTGTTTCATAGGGCGTATATTGCGATGGGAAAAACGACAAATTAATTCTTCCTTCAGGATTCTTTATCTATAACAAAGTAAAATGGAAGTGCAGGTAGAAAATGTCCCGTATTGGATTTTATTTCATAAACAGGAAATTTCAACTTATGATTGTTTTTATATTGAGTAACATATCTTTTATAGTACTGCCTACCAATATTATTGTATTACAGAAAACAGTCCAGTCTGTTTTTTCATTCAATCGGGTTATCTCCATATCGACACACATATCGCATGATGTCTCGGAAAAATAGAATACCAGTTTATCATTATCTATTATTTCATTTCATTCCATTTCATTCCATTCCATTCCATTCTATAATATTTCCTTTGCCGTCAATAATTGATGTCTCTTTATTTAACTTTTTGCCATTGAATAAAATTTCCCCTTCTCTAAATGTTTTAGCGAGCAGTAAATTTTCTTTTTCATTTATCAATTGTTTGTTTTCTGACAACAGTTTGCTTGTTTTTTTTATTTCTTTAGTCAATAAAATAGCCAAAACACTTAGTCCGGCAACAAATACACCAACTAATATCAGCAAAATATTTTTCATAATTTTGAATCAGGTTTTAATTTAAATTTTATCACAACATGGTTCGAATATTCGTCAATAGAAGAAATGATGGATTCGATTTTCTTCCTGAATGATTCATTGTCGATTTTTGCTCGATCGGTTTCTTTTCCATAAAAGTTTAAAAAACTGTCGGCATCACAGCAACTGATTACATTTCTGTTATCATCAAAAAATGTAATATATTGATATAATTTAAGATTATTCAGATATGTCAGATATGCATAAACATCACATATTCCGGTGTTTTTATCATAAATGGCAGATCTAAAATACTTGTTATCCATATATCCTATGAATATCTTGTTTCGTGTTTGTTTGATGTCTTCTATCTTCGAAATAATATGGCTATTATCCGGATTCATGTATTCTTCTATAGAAGTGGGAACATCTTTATATCTTTCACTGAAAATCATGCGATATTTTGGAGTAAATTTCTCGTCATCAAATTGAAATATCGTATCGCAATATGAATGTATGAATAAACACGATGAACCATATTGAGCCAATTGACTGTCTTTTCTCCAAAATGCAGCATCTTCTTTGTCCTGTGGAACATACCAAAACCCTGTTACTTCTTTAGTTTGTATGTTATATGTTGCAAACTGCATGTTTTTTTCATGCCAGCCCGACCAGTTGGTTGCCATATAAATATGCCCGACATGCGGTTGTCTCCACTGATTGAATCCTATTGGTCGGCAAGCAGTTTTAATACCCGGGACTGCGTCATTTATTCCCGGGACTACGTCGCTTATCCCCGGGACTACGTCGCTTATCCCCGGGACTACGTCATTTATCCCCGGGACTGCGTCATTTATCCCCGGGACTACGTCGCTTATCCCCGGGACTACGTCATTTATCCCCGGGACTATGACCGAAATTGGAAATTAACAACAGTATACATGGAATTTCCTGATAAATCGCGTATTGAAACGAGGAAGAAGAAAAGGAATTAACGCAGTTATTAATTTTGTATTAACTTTGCCGAAAAATTTGAATGTAATTTATTTATCTGTATTTGTATGAAAAAGTATTTAAACAAATTATTAGTAGTGGCTTTTATAGCGGCCGGTTGTTCTACGGTTCCTATGACAGGACGTAAACAATTGAATCTCGTGAGTAACGAGGAAATATTGACTTCAAGTTTTCATCAGTATGATGAATACATCAAGACCGCACCTATTTCCAAAGACAAGAAAAACACGGAATTAGTGATTAAAGTCGGGAGACGTATCGCTGCGGCGGTCGAGCAGTATATGAAAAATAATGGGATGGAAGACCGGATAAAAGAATATCAGTGGGATTTTCATCTTGTTGCTGATGCAACTCCGAACGCATTTTGTATGCCTGGGGGAAAAATTGTTGTCTATGAAGGGATTTTACCCTATACTCAGGACGAAACAGGACTTGCCGTCGTGCTTGGACACGAAGTTGCTCACGCTGTGGCTAAACATTCGAACGAAAGAATGAGCCAGCAAGTGGTTGTATCTCTTGGCGGCGAAATCGTTAACCTCGCCGTCAACAAAAAGTCGGATTTAGTGAAGCAATTAGCGCCGACAATTTACGGGCTCGGCGCTCAATATGCCGTAATGTTGCCCTATTCGCGGGAGCATGAATCGGAAGCCGACCACATGGGACTGATTTTCATGGCTATGGCAGGATACGACCCGGCTATGGCAGAGGGGTTTTGGTTGAGAATGTCGCAATCGGGCAGTAAAACCCCCGAATTTTTAAGTACGCATCCCTCGGACCAAACAAGAGTAACAAAAATCAGGTCGTGGCTTCCGGAAGCGCAAAAGTATTATAAGCCTGTGTTCTAAATGAAAACAGGCGATATCAAAGCCATTTTAGACGAATATTCGGCAAAAATAAATGTGCCGGAATTTATTGATTCCGACCCTGTCAAATTTGCGCATCAATATCGATTGTTGCAGGATATTGAAGTTACCGGCATTTTGTCGGCAATTAACGCATGGGGGCGGAGAGATATGATTCTAAGGGATATAAGCAGGATTCTCGATATCATGGGCGAATCGCCTTACGATTTTGTGATGTCGGCAAACTTGAATATGCTTTCGGGAAATCAATCGTTGCACCGGACTTTCAACCTTTCCGATTTGGGATACGTATGCAGAGGATTGCGGAAAGCATATTCCGCACATTCATCTGTAGAAGAATATTTTGCCGGCAGGAATATGTTCGAGGGAATCAAATTGTTCAGGGCGGAAATTATTTCGGCTAACGAATCCGGACAACAGCGTTCTACAAAACATTTGTCGAACCCCGAAGCGAATTCAGCCTGTAAACGTTTGCATCTGTTTTTGCGGTGGATGGTCAGGAACGACAGGATTGTGGATTTGGGAGTTTGGAAAAATATTTCGCCTTCAGAGCTGTATATTCCGTTAGATGTGCATGTCGGGAGAGTTTCGCGTTCGCTCGGGCTGATTTCCCGCAAACAAAACGACAGAAAAACGGTCGAAGAACTTACTTCCGTTCTGAAAAAATTTAATCCCGACGACCCAATTATCTACGATTTCGGGCTGTTCGGAATAGGCGAACAAAAAATTGTCATAACGAACGATAAGATATAGAACCCGTAAACATCGTCGGATTCCGAGTTGCGAACGCCTTTTTTTATTGCATTCTCTACGCTCGGGCAACACAAACACACGAAGCCCGGCATAGCGTCTATTGTATAGACTATGCCGGGCAAGGTTGTTTTTGAATTTACTGGAGATTAGTTTCTTGGACCTTGTCCGCGATTTCCGCCTCTTTCACGTCGGGCTTTAAGCTGTTCTTCGTACTTCTTATATTGAGTTTCGGTAAGAATAGCTTTCAGTTCTTTACTTTGTTCTTCCTGATTTTTCCGGAAAATTTCCCGATTTTGTTCGGTATTTTCCCGATTGTTTTTCCTCGCCTCATCGGCTTTTTTCGCATACTTAAGATTTATCTTTTTCACCGAATCGTATTGTACGTCGGTCAATTCAAAATCTTTTTTCATTCTGTCGGTCTGCGCTTTGACCCGCTCTTCGACACTTAACCGCTGACCTCTCTGACCTCCATCCTGTGCATAAATCATTCCTGAAAACAAGCACATTAGAACTAATAGAAACACTTTTGACTTCATAAAAACACTTTTTTATTATTTTATATTAACATTAACAATTACTTTTAGAATACAAAGGTAAGCGAATTTTAAGTTTACAGTATTTTATTTTGGTTAATTGGGAAAAAACATATTCCAAACGCCATATTCAAGGTTTGAACCGGATTACATGTTTTTCTTTCGTCCGGATTTGTGTTTAGAAATCCAATTTTTGAGAGAAATTACTCATTCCCATTATCAACAGTTTGTATATCGAATCGTTGAAGACAGTCATTTCCTTTTTGTTGACGGGATAATTGCCTAACATCAGCGACTGCACATACAGGATATTTATCACAGCTTCGAACATTGTTTCGTCCTCCAAATCAATCATATCGTTTATCAAAGTGTTATCTTTGTTGAAACACAGGGTTGGCGTCAATTCTTCTTTTTTCTTGATAAAACCATGCAAAGTGGAAGCAAACGGGTTGGATGCGTTGGCGAGTTCGCTGATATTCTTATTGTTCAGAGCCTCGTCGTTGGCGACGTATATAGCGGGAGTATCTTCGGGCTCAAATTTTTTGATTTGCGCCCTGCAATAATGAGATTTCAATATTTTGTTAGCGCGTTCTTCGAAAATCTCGAATTTTTGGTCGTTAACAATCGTCTCGCCAAGATTGGACAAGATGTCCTGGGGAGTGATTTTCGTAATCTTAAATGCAGGAAATACGATTGAAATCTTGCGAATCAAGTCATTTTCGAAACTGTATGCGGCATTGATAACTGTTTTGCCTTGCGAGCCGGCGATGCGTCGAATTTGCCGGAAATCGTCCATCGAAGGAGTATAGAAAATTTCCTCGTTGTATGTTTTCAACGATTTGAAATTCAATACACCCTTGTTTGTTTCGAAGGGGATATAATCGACAAACAGTTTCAACAATTCCGAATCTTCGGCAGCGAGGGCTTTGATATACAAATGGTGTGTGCTGATAATTTCGCTCAAAATATTCGTCTCCGAGAGAGATAGAAACCGCAAATATTCTTTAAAAATAGCGTTAAGTTCTTTTTTTGCTGTTTTCAAGTCGTCGTTATCCATCAACGATTCGCGGGAGGCAGTGGGTTTAAGGGCATTTGTGTTGATTACGCATTTGACGAACGAAGCCCATTCGGGAAAAAGGTTTCCCATCTGTTCGCACAGAAACATTCGTTTTAAATACACTTTATGTTCTTTCGAACCTGTGAACTGAATTTTGTAAGGCATAATAAAGCCAACGCCTTCGATTTCGCCTGTCTCCGAACTTATCCGGAATACGTCCAAAAAATTGATGTTAAAAATTTGTTTGCCATATTGCAGCAATTCTTCTTTCGAACTGTCGGGATTGAGCCATACGGGCAGGCTTTCGACCAGTACGTCTTTTTCGTTATCCGAAATCAAACTGATTTTTGTGGGTAAAGCGCTTCCGAAATACAGAATATTCTTTTTAAGTTTTTCCTTCTCGAAGAGCAATTTCCACTCCCGTTTAGGATGGAGGATGATTTTAGTCCCCGGAGACATCTCTGTTTCGATTTTTTCGATTGTATATGTCCCGTCGGATTTGCCTCTCCAGCGTATTCCCTTGTGTTGCTTGTACAACGAGCGTGTTTCAACTATTATTTCGTTGCTTACGACAAAACACGAAAGCAGCCCGATACCGAATTTGCCGATATAGTCTTTTTCCAAAATATCGTCACGTTTAGAGCTTTGCCCAATCACGGAAAGGAATTTGTGCACTTCGTCTTCGGACAGTCCTATTCCTGTGTCCTCGAAAATTATTTCCGATTGTATCTCATTCACATACACGTTGATTTCTCCCAAAAACGATTCGTCGATACTTCGCCGTGCAGTTATTGCATCTATGCCGTTTTGAAGCAGTTCACGGACAAACACGTTCGGCGAACTGTATATATGCTCCGATAGCAATTCTATCATGCCTTTCAGATTGACCTGAAATAAATATGAATTATTTTCCATTTACGCCATCTTAATGAAAAGAGCGGAAAACGAGATTCGAACTCGCGACCCCAACCTTGGCAAGGTTGTGCTCTACCAACTGAGCTATTTCCGCTTTTTCCGCCTGTTATTCCATAACGGTCTTTCTTTTACCGGAGCGGAAAACGAGATTCGAACTCGCGACCCCAACCTTGGCAAGGTTGTGCTCTACCAACTGAGCTATTTCCGCTTATTTAAACAAGGGCAATCTATGCCTGCCTTGCGAAATAAAACATTGTCGCCTATCTGCTTAACCTTGTTTCGACAAACGCTAACATTTCGTTTCGCGGTGCAAAGGTAATGCTTTTTTCAATTATTGCAAAAAAAGTTTGGTTCTGCTGTGAATTGTGTGAAAAATGGGAAATGAAAAAAAAAAAACGCTTTTAATTATTTATTTAGTATCTAACCTGTCAAATCTGCGTAAAACTTGGCAAGAAACATTCTTTCCACAAGAGC